>NZ_JBLXXZ010000001.1:0-276097 GCF_048513015.1 Rothia sp. P7181
ATGAGGTTTTATACCAAATATTTTATAGTTGCCCCATACTACGAGCCTGCGCTTCAAGGCGAGCAATACGATCTTTCATCGGTGGGTGTGTTGCCATAAGTCGCTGTAAATCAGCTCCTCTAAAAGGCTGAGCAATCATCATTGACGCAGTATTAACTACCTTAGGATTCTCAGCAGACATCGGGTATCGACTCACCCCATGTTCTAATTTATGCAAAGCAGAAGCTAATGCAAGAGGGTCTCCAGTAAGTCGAGCGCCGTCTTCATCAGCATCATATTCACGAGTGCGACTAATAGCCATCTGAATCACACCAGTAGCGATAGGAGCTAAGAAGGATAGAAGTAAAGCTACAAGCATGTTCTGCCCGCGTCCTTCGCGATTTCCTCCCCCAAACATTCCGGCAAAACCCAGATATTGAGCGATAGACGTAATAACAGAAGCAATAGCTGCAGCGACAGAGCTGGTCAGAATATCGCGGTTGTACACGTGCATTAATTCATGTCCGAGGACACCGCGCATTTCTCTCTCATCTAAAAGTTGCAAAATGCCTTCGGTGCAACAAACTGCCGCGTTCTGAGGGTTGCGTCCTGTCGCAAAAGCGTTAGGAGTCATCGTCGGGGCAACATATAAAGCTGGCATAGGTTGCCCTGCTTTTGCAGAGAGCTCTTCAACAATTTTGTACAGCCCAGGGACTTGTTCACGAGTCACAGGATAGGCATTCATCGACCGAATAGCAACAGTGGCAGAGTTCCAGTAGGTGTACATTACGCTACCGACGCTCATCAGCGCGAATATCCAGATAAACGCACTATTGTTCATCATTGATGAGAGAAGATAACCGACAAAGAGCAGGAACCCAACCATTGACCCCATGAGGACAGAGGTCTTGAGTCCGTTGTGGTGGCTATGCATATTCTTCATTCCTTGTAGTCTTCTTTTCTTCAAAGAATATATGGAAATCCTGAATAATTTATTGATTTTTTCTCAAAAGATGGCGGTGTTCCCTGCAAGCGCAAGAGAACACCGCCATCTTAGGAGAGTTAGATTCTTGAACCGACGCTGGTCGCGTTATCGAGACAAGAAATTGATTCAATCTCACGGACGTTATAGAACGCAGCGAGGACGTAATAGGTGTATTCGGAGTTAAGCACAGCAGATGGCATCCACACGATATCGGTATAGATATTCTCTGCAGGGTCGCCAAATACGGTGTAGTTCAACACGCATTGCACGTTTGTTGGAATGTCAGTTCTCCCGAAGTCATCCCAAGGAATGCTACGACTCCATTGACGGTACGCCTCAGTTTTGTACCATCCGGGAACAATGCTGTCTTCCCCTTCGTGTTCTCCTGTTTCAGGTTGAGGGTTTTCTTCGGGTGTTCCAGTGTCTTCGTCTTCGCTAATAGGTTGTGGAATGAGCCCGTAATACGGAGGCGGTACGGTGTCATCTGGTTGAGTCGGGGTGTTGTTGTCTTCGTTGCCGTCCCAGAAGTTATCGCCTGCTTCGGGTCGCCAGTAGCCGTCGTCGCTTCCACCGCTTCTTTCGTCATCTTCATAGGATGCACCAGGGTCTGACGGTTCTGCAGGTTCTGCAGGTTCAGTCGGTTCAGTCGGTTCGTTTGGCTCTGCTGGTTCGGTTGGTTCTGCAGGCTCAACTGGTTCAGTCGGTTCAGTCGGTTCAGTCGGTTCAGCAGGCTCAACTGGCTCGGTTGGTTCTGCTGGCTCAGCCGGTTCGGTTGGTTCTGCAGGCTCAACTGGTTCTGCAGGCTCAACTGGTTCTGCAGGTTCAGTCGGTTCAGTCGGTTCAGTCGGTTCGTTTGGCTCTGCTGGTTCAGTCGGTTCAGCTGGTTCAGCTGGTTCTGACGGTTCAGTCGGTTCGTTTGGCTCTGCTGGTTCGGATGGTTCGGCAGGTTCAACCGGTTCTGCCGGTTCTGCAGGTTCAGTCGGTTCAGCAGGCTCAACTGGCTCGGTTGGTTCTGCTGGCTCAACCGGTTCAGTCGGTTCGTTTGGCTCTGCTGGTTCAGTCGGTTCAGCTGGTTCAGCTGGTTCAGTCGGTTCGTTTGACTCAGCTGGTTCAGCTGGTTCAGCTGGTTCGGATGGCTCGGTTGGTTCTGACGGTTCAGTCGGTTCAGCTGGTTCGGATGGTTCAGCTGGCTGAATAACAGGCTCAGAGGTGTCGTCAATTTTAGCGGAGCGAGTAGCCCATTCACTATTACCAGCAACAGTCCCCGAGCCATCAGGCTCATGGGAATCTGTAGGCTCAGGATCAGCGACCTTCGCGCTATGCTCCCCCTCAATCACGGGTACAACTCCAGGTTCAGAGTCTCCCTGCGCAGCAACAGGCTGAGCAACATCCGCTGTCTTCACAGCATTGATGCTCGCAGGTTCTTGAGTGCTAGTAGTAATAACTTGAGGTGAAGTTTTCGGCTCTTCAACCTTTGCCTGTTGAACAACCGGAGGTGCTGGCACCTTTGTAGAAGAAGCAGGCTGTGTTACAGGAGCTTCAGTGACAACAGGTTCAAGGGGTGGAACATCAACAACACGCGGGGCCTGTGCAACAGCTTTAACAGGTGAAGATTTTTCAGTAGCTGGCGATGCTGGAGCGACTTCAGGCACATTTGCGTTAGATGTAGAAGGTTCCGACGTAGGAGCCGTAGTTTTTGATGCAGGTTTTGGTTGCTCTGTAGCAGGCTGTGGTTTTTCTTCTTTAGAAGCAGAAGATTGAGGCTGTTCTGCTGGTTTTGCAGGTTTTTCTTGAGGTTCAGAAACATCAGGTACAGGTGCTTGTGCGGGGGCAGAAGTGATACCTTCAGCGCTAACAACCGGCCGTTGAGATTCGATAGAGGCTTGTTGAGTCGAAGCAAGGAAACCTCCAGCGACAGCAACTGTTGCTACTGTCGCGGCAGCAACACCTGCCGCAGCTTGACCTTTAGTCCCCCATGTCTTGGGAGAGAGAAAATTGAGAGTTCCAGCGCCAGAAGCTCCGCTACCACTAGCTGCCGCAGCTGAGGAGCCCATAAGTCCTGCACCAGCGGCAGTACCGCCAGCGGCAGCGGTGAAGGTTGGCGCAATGATTGCGAGCCCGTCTGTACCCCAGACAGAAAGACCGGCAAGAACAGGGAAAACCCAGCTACGCATCGATTTGCTCACATCGACAAGGGAGAGGTACTCACCAGTACAGTGAGAGCACGCTTCAAGGTGTCCGCGTAAGGCGTCACTACGTTTTTGTGTTAATGAGCCTAAAACGTATGAGCTGATATGACTTGAAAAACGTTTGCAGTCCGCCGTTTTAGGAGTGTTTTGATGTGCGCGAAGGAAGCCTTCTTTAAGGCTATTTTTAGCGCGGAGGGATAGCGCCGAAACAGCGTTCGGGGAGAGGTTCATGGCAGAAGCAATTTCTTGAGGTTTTTTTGCCTCAATCTCAGTAAGCCATAAGACGGTCTGCCATCGTTCAGGCAACGAGGTAAAAGCAGAAATTACGTCGTCTGATTCGTGTAGTTTAACAACGGTTTCATCAAGGGTGCCCATTGCTTCAAGGTGTTCTTCTTCGCTAGGCACTTCGCGTTGAGACAATAACCCATATTCGCCTGCTAAGTGGGCGATGGTTGTGGCAAGATAGCCTCCCATATAGGTGCGGGGGCCTTTTCCATTTTCAAGTGCGTGCAGGATTCGCACAAAGCTCTCAGAGACAATGTCGTCTACACGGTGAGAGTCTGAAGTATGTTTAAAAGCAATAGCTTTCGCCATGGAGTTGTAACGACTATAGAGCTTGCTATAGGCCTCAATATCTCCATCGCGAACGAGCGATAGAAGAAACTCGTCAGTTTCTTCTGGGGTGCTAAAAGTATGTTGCTTTTGCATGTTCAGTTTCCTGCATTTCAGTGCAGCGCAGACACGCCAAATCTTGTTGCGCTGAAAACGATGGCTTTTTTCCACCAGTACTTAAGGCATTTAGCTGGGGGAAAATAAACCGTATGTGAAGTTTCCATTTTAGATAAAGTACCTAGATTATACCTAAATATTACGGCAAATACAGCCTAAGTAACACAACCACCGGCAAGCGCATCATTCCCTACTATGACGCCCAAACTTGCCGGTGGTCTTTACAGTGTTGGCGGGAGAACTTTTCATAGTTCTCTCACCATATGAGTAGGTATTCCCTAAACTACATGCCCTACCATGCAGATACCTACTATTTGTTATGTGATAAACAATCTCGGTTCCCTAAAGATATTCCGACATTGCAGCCCTTTTCTTGTGCAAAGACTCTAGCTTGCGTGCAGCGCCTTTACTGTTTTCAGCAAAGTTTTAGCAAGTGGCTTCCCTAAGTTATTCCACTCTGAATCGATTCGTAACCGCCGGTGCGTACAGACTCTGTGTCTGCTGCGACCCGAACATCGTTCTTTGCTGATTCAACGGTTTTTACGCCGTCACTTATTAAGAGCGATTGAGGGGCAAATCGTGACGCGAAAAAATAAAAAACTTTCCAAAAAAATTCTGCCCCACTAAAATAATGCTTGTGACTAGGTGTAATAGAGAAAAAAGTTTTTTAGATTTTCTTGTTTTCAGCGGAAAACTTCGCGTTGGAAAACTTTTTTCACATTCTGCTATTATGAGTAAGTCATATCTGCTATTATGAAATAGTCAGAATAAACACTCAGGTGGACCATGAAAGGTGACCTTATGCATCACACCATGCAGACCCTCGACAGAGAGTCACTCACACAAGCATGGACAGCAACGCTACGCACCAAAGGCCGTCGCGTCACAAAGCAACGCCTAGCGGTACTCGTAGCAGCACATAAGCACCCGCATGCTACCGCAGAAGATATTGTTGCAGCCGTCCGAGAAGAGCTACCAACTATCACTGTCCAGTCTGTATACGTCATCCTTGCAGACCTCGTCAGTATCAACATGCTCCGCAAATTCGAACCGCCTGGAACACCTGCACTCTACGAAACACGTACTGCAGACAATCACCACCACGCCTTCTGCATCCGATGCGGAAAAGTTCAAGATGTTGATTGCGCAATAGGTGCTTCCCCGTGCCTCACACCCAGTGACCACCACGGGATGGCGTTAATCTCAGCAGACGTCCTCTACCAAGGAATCTGCCAAGACTGCCAAACAGAGCAAGAACGCTCCATGGCACAAGAACAACAACGCCAAGCAGCAGAACTTCACACACACTAATCACACAACAGGAACAGAGAGGGCCTTCCCCACATACGGCCCTCTCAACACCTCACAAAAATAAAGGAAGAAAAGTCATGACCGAAACTATCGGAACTTTTACCACCACAACCACAGGCACACCCGTTGCCTCCGACAACAACTCCCTCACCGTAGGTAACAACGGCCCTATCGTTCTTCACGATGCATACACCGTAGAAAAGCTCGCACAATTCAACCGCGAGCGCGTACCCGAACGTGTTGTCCACGCTAAAGGAACCGGCGCATACGGTGTTTTCAAAACAACTGAAGACGTCTCCGCATACACCCGCGCAGCACTCTTCCAACCCGGCGTAGAAACCGAAACCCTCGTACGCTTCTCCACGGTTGCAGGAGAACAAGGTTCACCTGATACCTGGCGCGACCCCCGCGGTTTTGCCGTTAAGTTCTACACCACTGAGGGTAACTACGACATCGTCGGCAACAACACCCCCATCTTCTTCATCCGCGACGCTATCAAGTTCCCAGACTTCATCCACTCTCAGAAGCGTCTACCCCAAACCGGTCTACGTGACAACGACATGCAGTGGGATTTCTGGTCACTTCGCACCGAATCAGCACACCAAGTCACATGGTTGATGGGCGACCGCGGTATCCCCAAGACCCTACGCCACATGGACGGATTCGGCTCCCACACCTTCCAGTGGATTAACGCTGAAGGCGAGCGCTTCTGGGTGAAGTACCACTTCAAAACCAACCAAGGCAATGACTTCCTCACTGCTCAAGAAGCAGAAGAACTCGCAGGTAAAGACGCTGACTACCACCGTCGTGACCTCTTCGAATCCATTGACCGCGGAGAATTCCCATCATGGACTTTGCATGTTCAGATCATGCCTTATGAAGATGCTAAAAACTACCGCTTCAACCCCTTCGACTTGACCAAGGTATGGCCACACTCTGATTACCCACTGATTAAGGTTGGTACTCTTACTCTCAACCGCAACCCGCAGAATTTCTTCGCTGAAATTGAGCAGGCTGCATTCTCCCCCTCAAACTTCGTTCCCGGTATCGCAGCATCTCCCGACAAAATGTTGCTCGGACGTATCTTCTCTTACCCAGATGCGCACCGTTACCGTGTTGGCACCAACTTTGCTCAGCTACCTGTTAACTCTGCAAAGGCAGCACCCGTCAACAACTATTCTCAAGACGGAACCATGCGTTACAGCTTCAACGACCCATCAGTACCTACCTACGCACCAAACAGCCTAGGTGGCCCTCACGCTGATGCTGAACGTGCAGGCGAAGGCTCTTGGGAAGCAGACGGTGAGCTTGTTCGTGCAGCAGCATCCTTGCACGCAGAAGACGATGATTTCGGTCAGGCACGCTCTTTGTACGCTGTAACCATGAACGATGAAGAACGTGCACGTCTCGTTTCTAACATCGCTGGACACGTTGGCGCAGTTCGCAACGATGATATTCGCGAACGTGCGTTGAAGTACTGGGACTCTGTTCATGAAGAACTTGGAGCACGCGTTCGTGAAGCGATTGCTCAGATGAGCTAAGCTCGTGTACTCGCCCTAACCGTTTAGGGTAAAAGGAGTGGCTGTCACAAGATGATTCTTGTGACAGCCACTCCTTAGTTTAACTTGTAGTTTTGGTAGTTCTTGTTGACGCTAGATGGTCGTTTTTGTTTTCGCAACCAAGACGATTGAGCTTGCAGTAAGAGCCAAGGGCCTTGTCGTTGACACAATCTATCGGCAGGCTAAACTTCTTCCGGTAATCTAGCTCTTGAGATGTCGAGGTTTATTTTCTCGTACGTATTCGTCGAGATTCTCAAAGCTCTGTGACGTAACTTCTGCCGTTCCCAGAACCTTCTTGAGAGATGCTGGTAGCCACCATGCTTTTTCACCCAGCAGATGCATTGTTGCGGGGATAAAGGTTGTGCGTACCAAGAATGCATCCATTGCCACGCCAATAGCTAGAGCAAAACCGATAGGACGAACAACCGTCAGGTGAGAGAATACGAAACCTGCGAATACAGAAATCATAATGACTCCGCAAGCCGTAACAACTTTGCCGCCTTGAGTGTAACCAACTTTGACAGCTTCACGAGCGGTGAAGCCCTCACGATAAGCGTCTCTCATTCCTGAAACAATAAAAATTTGGTAGTCCACAGAGAGCCCAAAAAGTACGCCCACCAGAAGAATCGGTAAAAAGGCAAGAATTGGTCCAGCATGAGTGACACCAAAGAGTGTTCCCAGCCATCCCCATTGATATACCAATACGACGGCGCCAAAAGCAGCCAAGGTAGACATTAAAAATCCGACGGTTGCCATTAGCGGTATGAGTAAGGATTTGAACACTACCGTCATAATGAGTAGACACAATAGCAAGACAACCGTCAGGTATAGGGGTACTGCCTGAGAAATACGATCAGATATTTCGATATTGGCAACGGTCTGCCCGCTTAAACCGATTTGTGTTCGAGTCAGGTTCTCTACCTGTGGTAAATCCTTATGTAGCTGATGAACTGTTGAGACTGTTTGTTCATCGGCAGGGCCAGTTTCAGGAGTCAACGCCACTACGACAACTGAAGAGTCTTTGCTAATGGCTGATACTGCCGCGGAGCGAATACCAGATATTTTGAGATGTTCGGCAACGTCAACGCCAATAGCATGAGCACCGGCCGCATCTGTGCCTACAGGCGTTGTTGCCACAGCATAGATTCTGCCATTTGCACCAGGTCCAAAAGTGTCAGCAATTTTTTCGTAGCTTCGGTATGCGGTGCTATCTTGACTCTGATATGAGCCGTCCGGTAGCCCAAGGCGTAGCGTTCCCATAGGGATAATTGCTAGTCCAAGCAGAGTCAATGATAAGACGGTCATCATAACAGGATGTCGAGTCACGAATGCGCCCCATCCGCGCTCAGCTTTCACAAGCTTTTCTTCTTTAGTGTGTTGGGGCTGCCCCTGCCCTAAGGTCTTTTGTTGTTGTGTAGAGAGAATACGCATACCGACAAGAGCCAATAACGCTGGGGTAAGAGTAATTGCTACCAGTACAGTAACGCCTACGGTAAAGGCGCCAGCTAGCCCCATAATGCTCAAGAAAGGGATACCTGTCAGGCTCAACGCAGATAGAGCAACGATATTCGTTGCACCAGCAAATACGACGGAATGCCCAGCGGTCATATTAGCTTTAACAGCTGAAATGATGAGTGTGTTTCCTTCAGCGAGGAATTCTCGATGTCGATGAATGATCAACAATGCATAGTCGATACCAACACCTAGCCCGAGCATTAACGCGAGAACTGGGTCTGTTGAGGTCATGGGAATGATGAGCGTGCTAGCAAAGACTAGTAGCACTCCAACACCACAACCTACTAGCGCAATTAGCACAGGAAGACCAGCAGCAATCACAGACGCTAAAGTGGCTAGTAGAACAATGGCTGCGACAATAAGACCGATAGTTTCTGAGGCGCCAAAGACCCCAGAGACATCTTGGGCTAGTTCGTTGCTGTAGTCGACGTCAATTCCATAGTTTTCTAGGGTGTTGAAGATGTCGAAGATTTTTTGACGTTGTTCGCTAGAGAGCGCTTGGACGTCTTCGGTAAAGGTGAGGGTGATAAGTGCAATATTGCCCTCTTTGGAGAGAACTCGTTCGCCGTTGGCAAGGTTGAGTTCTCGTTGAGCTTCAGCAAGTTTTTGTTCTTCCGTTTTGATACGGTCACGGCTTTGTTC
Source organism: Rothia sp. P7181 (assembly GCF_048513015.1). Taxonomy (NCBI): domain Bacteria; kingdom Bacillati; phylum Actinomycetota; class Actinomycetes; order Micrococcales; family Micrococcaceae; genus Rothia; species Rothia sp. P7181. The sequence goes on from NZ_JBLXXZ010000001.1 coordinate 8,910, forward strand.
TAGCTGTTGCTGCTGTTGAGCAAGCTCAGGGGCGTTTTGTGTCACCCATTCGGGTGATGAGTCAGGAAGCTGTGAAAGCGCCCCAGCGAGGGCTTGCTGTCCTTGTGCGAGTTCTTCTTTAGCGTGTGTGAGCTGTTGTGTGCCTTGTGCTAGCAGCTCAGCGCCATCGTCTAAACGTTCTTGCTGTTCGAAGGGGTTTGAGATTGAAGCGACTTCGGGGAGATCTGCTATTTCAAGAGATAGTTGGCGAATCTTCTGACGTTCTTGGTAATCAATGGGTTTGCCGTCGCGTCGAGAAAACACAATAGAAGCAGAGCTAGTGCCAGCTTCTGGTATTGCATGGTGAAGTTTTTCGTTAACTTTTTCGAATGTGGCACCGGGAATAGCATAGTTACTTTGAGCACCTTGAGAGAAAGTTGCCGCAAAAATACCGGCGACGCCTAAGATGAGCGCCCAAACAATGACGACGAGTTTTGAGTGACGAAAACATGTTATGCCTAGCCACCTTAGTATACTCTCCACGAACCGCCCCTAATAGTTTTTAATTGTCATTTTTTGACCTAGCATGATGGTATATGCTTTGTCCCCAAAAGAGCGGTATCACGCGCTAATTACTGATATGTTGAGCCGAACGTACAATCTCGAGCAACTCTTGAATCTGAGCCATCGGCAACGTAGCTGACGGACTCAACGCGTTAATACGAACACCATCAGCACCCAAAGATTGAGCAAACTCGAGAACCTCCATGGCAGGAGCAGAACGCACCTGTAATTGAGGGTCAACTGAAGCCACCTCTGCAGCCGAGGTAAATACCAACATCGTCTGAGGTTCTTGCCCTTCAGGAACAGGAACGAAGAGAGGAGCCTCTTCTCCTGCTCTAACACCCATCAACAGCACGGAGCTGGGTGCCGTGAGCGCCGCTAGTAGACGTTGCATATCACCATCTAATAAAGCACTTTTAACGTGGATATTATGTGGAGTGCTCAACACCCACGCAACCTGCGGTTTCTCAATAAATGTTTCGTGTTCAGTGCCTGGGTCAATCACAACCACATCACAGGTTTTATCAGCTAAAAAGTCAAGATATACCTTGAACGCGTGCTCGCGAAGAATCTCTGGTTCAGAAGAGGATTCTGTAAAGCGCGCATGAAATTCCTTGACATATTCGGAGCTGGAATAAAGGCATAGGGCACGCATATCGTTGGCAAGGCGAAGCACACGATAACGAATCGTTGAACGTGGGCCTATTTTTTGGGAGCCAGCAGGAACGAAAGTTGAATCACTAATATCTAGAAGGAAGTCCCCACCTAAAGAAGCTCTTAACACGTTAACTACCGTCGCGTCACTGCGTTCTTTGCCTCGAGTTTGAGACAGAGCTTCGCTCAGGTAAGGGTTAGGAACCTCACAAGAGTCCGTATTGGGTTCGTGGTCTCTTTTAAGTCGCCCTGATAAGCGCAATTGTGCCCATTGTGGAATCTGGCTTGCATGCCGAGGGAAGTGCTCGAGGTGATATCGCACGTCTTGGCGAGACATGCGCCCCTCCCCCTCCCAGTCTTGAGGCTCATCTTGACGATTATAGGCTGCCCCTATCTGATAGTCAGGTTCGGGCCAGTTCTCTGCAGTCACAATAACGGTGGCAGTAAACCATGTACCTTCGTGTTCATCGTAGGCAGCGTGTTGCAGGTTTTCAATCTCAGGAATGACGATGGAATCTTCTTTAATGGGCCCAACACTGCCAACGTAATCTTGTTCATCACGCGTTTCGGTAATACGAGCAAAGATGGTTCCGCTTAACGGTTTAATGTCAAAAACAAGTTCGTTCCACCCTGGTTCGGTTTTAACCGTGTTCAGAAGCCAACTACCAATACGGGTGAGAGCTTCTTGAACTTTCGCAGGGCGTTCTTCTCTGCGAAAACGAGGTGTGTTCGTCATAGGTGGTCTTTCTTGCTCAGTGCGCAGGTGATACCGATAGGGGAAGTTCGTATTCCTTGCCTTTAAAGTTTCTCTATCTCATTTATTAAAGCAATGTTTTGAGTAGTTTTTCTCTTTTTGACGGAATCTACTCATTGTTGAGTCTTCATAAGATTTTTAAAATGGGGACAATTCCCCTCATAATGGAGTGTTCTTGCGTACTCTTTCAGTATGGGGCGGTGGTGGTGACACCCCGTAGGTGTTTATCCATATATGTCAGATATTCTTCATAATTGTGTTTCTCTTTCTAAAAAATGATGAAAACACTGGTTCTTGCAGAGATAAATACCAAAAATAGGGGTTCAGTAGACACAATTTTTGCTAGCCTTAAGCACATGACTAAAACACTGCAGGATTTGATTGACGAATCAATCTTTATTTCCACCGAATACCAGGCACGCCTAGCCGAGCTCAGTGGCGGATCTGAGTGGTCTGTGGACTTTTCAGCTCCGTCTTTCACCCTCCAGTCTGATAGCTCGGTCAAACTCACACCATATCTTTTAGGAACTGAATCAGAAAACCGCGGTTCTTGGATTTGGTCATGGCAAGAACTGGGACATTTCCCCGATTCTGTAGTTTCGGCAGCTATTCAGACAAGAGAGTCGGGAGCGCAGCACTCTATAGGTGAGCTGACCACAGATGAACTTCCACTCACTGAGGGTATTGCACGCCAGGTGACTCTTGCCGCTAAAGCCCTCACCGGCATCTACGCTCATTACCCTGTTACTGCTGGTGCAGGTGTTAAAGCGTGGATTCTTCTCGACGGTGACGCCTTAGAGCTTGAGGCTCCAACGATTAATCGTATGGGACGAGTCATGGCTCAAGCCCTCCAGACCAATACTGCTGTTAACCATCAGCGTGCCGTAGACTCCTATGCTCGTCTACGCGGCGCTCATATTGCTTGGGACACTGAGGCAACCGCTGTTATCACGACCACTGACGGTGCACTTCGTCTCTGGTTTGACGGCCAAAAAATCTCAGGTATTGAAGCAGCTGAGCCAGTTGTCGATTCTGCAGAGCTTAACCGTTGCGCAGCTCAAGCAATTGCGTTACGTGAACAGGCTGCAGCAGAACGCCAAGAAGTTGAGCGTATTGCCGCTTCCGAGGCTGCTGCACAGCTTGCTGCCCGTGAAGCAGAGCAGAAAGCTGCTCAAGAGCAAGCAGAACGCGAGGCTCAAGACCAGTTGGCACAGACTGTTCAAGAGCATGAACTACCTCAGACCCTTGAGGAGTCTTCTGAACAGACAGTTGAAGAAACAATCGAAGAGGTTGAAGGCGTCGTCACCACCGATCGTGTTTACCCTCATGCCGAGAAGCCTTACGATCAAGATCCTCAAGAGGATGCTCAGCCTGGTCGCATTACAACTTCTGCAATTGCAGACGAAGAAATTATCAGCGACACAGAAGAAGAACGTCCTGTGGCAACAGAACCTGTTGATGATGCTGATACATCAGAGCAAGAAGAACGTCCAAGTGCGTTCCGTGTTGCAGGTTCTGCTCCAGATCTTGAAGAAGAACAGCACGAAGAGGCACGTCGTCCACGACGTAAAGAACAGCAAGAGAAGAAAGGTTTCTTCTCTCGCTTCTTCGGACTATAGTCCTTGTCTTCTGTATAAGCACCCCCGGCTCATCGTGATGAGTCGGGGGCGCTTTTTCCCCTCTTTTTCTATTCACCTATTTTATAGAAATACGTACCCTTTATGTCTTCTTTTTCGACGCAGCAGACTTCGACTGCTTCTCATTCTTCACGGACGCGTTCTGGCCTCGTCTCAGCAATTGGTGCATACCTAATCTGGGGCACCTTTCCGCTCTATTTCGCGTTGACGCTACCTGCGACTCCTTATGAGATTGTCTCGATTCGTGTTCTTTTCTCGTTGTTGTTCTGTGCTGTCATTCTATGTTTTATACCGCACGGGTATCAGAAATTTTGGCAGGTTCTTAGCCGTCCCAAAACCCTTCTTGTGCTCTCTGCAGCCGCTCTACTGATTGGTGCGAACTGGTTATTTTATGTTATTGCTACGACGACAGGGCATACTCTTGATGCCTCTCTCGGGTATTTTATTAATCCGCTGGTTAACGTTCTTTTAGGGGTGTTCTTCTTACAGGAGAGGTTGCGTGTACTTCAATGGGTTGCGGTCGGTATCGCGGCGATTGCAGTGCTGGTCATGAGTGTACTTTATGGGCAGATTCCGTGGCTAGGATTGGGTCTTGCTTTTACTTTTGCGTTCTATGGTCTTGTTAAAAATAAGTTAGGTGGCAAAGTACCGCCGATTGCTGCGTTTACTGTTGAGACGTTAGCGTTAGCTCCGGTAGCTATTGTGGTGTTATATGTTCTGTGGCAACAACATCATTTGACGTTATTGTCGGAGGGTACTGCTCATTTTTGGATTCTTGCAGCCTCAGGTATTTTGACGACTCTGCCACTTTTACTCTTTGCCGATGCTGCATCAAAACTGCCGTTGAGCCTTGTAGGAATCATTCAGTATATGACTCCTACTATTCAGTTCTTCCTCGCAATTTTAGTTTTTGGTGAACAACTTACGGCAGAGCGCTGGATTGGTTTTATTTTGGTGTGGATCGCGGTTGCACTCTTTACTGCTGATGCAATTCGGTCTTCACGGGTGAGAAGGCGTGCGGTTCTTAAAGCTGTATAAGTTATTGGAAGAATAAGTTTTTCGTATGTTCTGCTCGTCATAATGGTTTGGGGTGGGCTCTCAGATGAGAGCCCACCCCAAACCATTTTAAGAGTGTGTTGAGATAAGACGGCTTTTAGATGCTGTCTTCTTCCTCCTCAGGATGACGAGAGAGGTTGACTGCGGCAGCAGCGAGACCTCCCCAAATCATGAGGATTGAGATTGTCATCATCATAACGGCACTAGTTTCCATTGGTTAGGCCTCTTTCTGTGCGTTAGTACGAGTGGGGTCGATGTATTCGGTCATGACCTCGCCACCACTGACAGGCTGAGCTGGCGGCTGTAGGGCAGCACGTGAGCTATTTGACCATGGCAGACGAGAGATAACGACAGCAATGACCACGAGCAAAATAGACATTGCCCATCCGAACGGGATTAAGAGTGAGTCGGGGTAGCCCTCGTAGGGAGTGTTGATGAGCTTGATAACGGTAGTAATCAAGGTGTACCCCAGCACTAGTGGAGTGATAACTGCTAGTAGTGCCATCCAGAGTCCACCCACTTTGATGGAACCGTGTTGGTTGAGGTGATCGCGTAAGGTGGGTAGGCCACGTACGAAGTAGGCAACGGTGATGATAGCGACAAGACCTGCAGCAAGAATACCGAAAGTGTTGACGAAGTTGTCGAGGATGTCTAGTACGTATAGGGCTGAGGTCGTGGACATGAAGACTGTGGAGATGAGTGCGAGAGGAACGATGACCAGTGCGGTCGCGTTACGTCGAGCCATTCCAAATTTATCTTGGACACCAGCAACAATAACTTCCACGATGGAAATCATGGAGGTGAAACCGGCAAAAAGAAGTGATCCGAAGAAGAGCAGTCCGATAACGGTTCCACCAGGGGCTTGAGAGATGATGGTGGGGAATGCGATGAAGGCAAGCCCAATACCGGAGGTTGCTACTTCAGATACGGCGGTTCCTGCAGCGTTTGCCATGAAACCTAATGCTGCGAAAACGCCGATGCCGGCAAGAAGCTCAAAGCCAGAGTTTGAGAATCCCACAACAGCACCAGAGCCGGTGAGATCAGCTTTAGGTTTGAGGTAAGAAGAGTAGGTAATCATGATGCCGAAGCCGACAGAGAGCGAGAAGAAAATCTGTCCGTAAGCGGCGACCCACACCTGAGGGTCAGCTAATGCTGCCCAGTTAGGGGTGAACAGTGCGTTAAGTCCTTGGAAAGCTCCTTCAAGGGTGAGGGAGTATGCGACAAGCACAACGAACATGATAATCAGTAGCGGAATAAAGAGAACGTTTGCAGCTCCGACTCCTTTTTGAACGCCGAGGGACATCACGATAAGTAGTACGGCCCAAATGAGTGCTAGAGGAATGAGGATTCCTGGAACGAAGTCAAAGGATAGGGCGGGGTCTCCTACGTGAAGGAATTCTCCGGTGAAGAATGAGGCGGGGTCTTCTCCCCAGCTACTGTTGAGGGAGAAGAGCATGTACCGCAAAGACCATGCAAGGATGGCTGCATAGTAGATGGCGATGATGAAGTTGATACCCATATGCCACCAACCGATGAATTCGGTTTTACGGTTGAGTCGGCGGAACGCTAGTGGGGAGGATGCGCGTCCGCGGTGTCCGATGGAGTAGTCGAAGAAGAGGAAAGGAAGCCCCGCGGTCAGTAGTGCTACGAGGTATGGAATCATAAATGCGCCGCCGCCGTGGTCATAGGCGACGTAGGGGAAACGCCAGATATTGCCCAGTCCAACTGCTGAGCCGATAGCGGCGAAGATAAATACTTTTCGGCTAGAGAAACTTTCGCGTTTCTTTGGTGCCTTTGCGGTTGCTCCCATGGAGTAATCCTCAAGTCGTTGTGTCAATGTGTGCATGTGTGTTTTACGTCAGGTTGCCTTATATGACGCACTTGCGTAAAAAATTTACTCTTTACAATGCCAGATTTATTGTCAAAATAACGACAATCTACAGCATTTCTCATTATTTGAGATAAACAGAGGGCGTGAACAGCAAAGACTCCCCTCATACTCAGATGAGAGGAGTCTTAACTTTGAGGACTCATAAATCGCCTAAGAATCACGGCGAACAACAGCGTGAGCGAAGGAGATGAGCGCTTCTTTTGCTGTTGAATCAGGCAAGGGTTTGAGCGCATCTACTGCATCATCAGCCCATTGGCATGCAATGCTCCACGCTCGTGCCGTAACAGGGTGGGCAGATAATGCTTGCACCGCCTGTGCTAAGGCTTCATCACTGGAAAGATCCCCACGAATCATCTCAAGGACCTCTTGTGCAGAGCGGTCTTCACGTTCAGCTTCTTGCTCAAGCAAAATGGTCGGTAAAGTGGGAACACCTTCTCGTAAATCTGTTCCTGGAGTTTTACCAGACTTTTTACCTTCGCCAGTAATATCGAGCACGTCGTCAGCTAGCTGGAAAGCAACACCAACGAGTTCTCCGTATCGTGCAAGAACCTGAATAGTGGATTCTGGGGCTTCAGAGAGAATACCGCCATATGAACCAGCTGCAGCAATGAGAGACCCTGTTTTACCTTCAATGACTTTGATGTAGTGACTGAGGATATCTTCATCTGGTTCTGGGCCAAGAGTTTCAAAGAGTTGCCCAAGGACAAGACGCTCAAAGGTTTGAGATTGAACAGCCATGGGGCGAGCGCCAAGATCACTGACAATCAGAGAGGCACGAGAGAAGATGAGGTCTCCGGTAAGGATTGCTACGGAGTTACCCCAGATATTTTGTGCAGTATCTACTCCGCGACGTTTGGGGGCGTCGTCCATGACGTCGTCGTGATAGAGGGTTGCAAGATGTGTGAGTTCAACGACGACTGCGGCGTCAAGGACTTTGTCGTTGATTCCACCACCGGCGGCAGCTGCCAAGAGTGTCAGTAGGGGTCTGATACGTTTTCCGCCAGCGTTGAGGAGGTGTCGTGAGGTAACGTCTGCGATACGGGAAGTTTGTGTTACGGCTTTAGAGAGGCGTTGTTCAATGTCGTTGAGGGATTCGAGAATTTGAGGTCCGAGGTGCTCATCTTGGGCGATGATGTCGAAGCCTTTGGGGAGGCTGTAGGCAATGTCGTTGAACAGGTCGTTTACCATGCTAGGCTCGCAGGTGTTCGTCTCGGGGGACTTATTTTGGTCTGTCACGGTAGGTAGTCTCTTTTTTCTCACGGGGTGTTATTTCTCAATAGTAAAGCCTCGACCGGGTTTAAAACCACGGTGTATAGCTACGATGCCACCGCTGAGATTGCGGTACTTTACGTTTTCCCATCCGGCTGTTATAAATTCTTGTGCAAGTTCGTCTTGTGTAGGCCACGCCAGTATAGATTCTGCGAGATAAACATAAGATTCGGGGTTAGAGGAGATGACTCGTGCAACCGGTGGAATGGCTCGCATAATGTATTTTTGGTAGATGGTTCGGAAGGGTTTCCATGTGGGTGTTGAGAATTCGAGGAGGACGATTCTGCCGCCGGGTTTGGTGACTCGGTAGAGCTCTTGTAGTGCCCGCTGATATTGGGCGACGTTGCGTAATCCGTATGACATGGTGACAGCGTCGAATGATTCGTCATCGAAGGGTAGTTGAGTGACATCTGCTTGCATAAAGCAGATGTCGGGTCGACGGCGACGTCCTACGGCAAGCATTCCTTCTGAGAGGTCTGCTGCGATGACTTCTGCTCCACGGTCGGCGAGAGGCTCGGAGGAGGTGCCGGTACCTGCTGCGATATCGAGTATTTTTTGTCCTGGTGCAACGTTGAGTGCAGCGACTGTTTGTTTTCGCCAGTAGATGTGTTGACCTAGGGATGCGATGCCGTTCATGAGGTCGTAGCGGTCGGCAACGCCATCGAACATTGCGGCAATATCTGCTGTTTTTTTATCAAGGTCTGCTCGGTTCACATCTGCTATTGTTTCATGGTTTCGTTGAAAGCTCATCTCGGCACTCGTATGTTCTTGCTAAAGGGCTGAAAAAACCTTGCTGTTGCGTTAGCCTCGACACATTCCCCACTATTGCATGTTTTTACACTACTATGCATAATTTTGCGTTAGGATGTTTAACACCGTTGAGCACACACCATGCATAACGCGTCAACCAACAACAGCTTGCCTCAAGGAACACACCATGAAAAAGACACTCTCCACCACAGCCACCATCCTCGCACTCAGCGCCCTAACACTCACCGGATGCCAATCCACAAACTCAACCACCGCAGAAGGTGACCCAAAACTCGTTACCAGCGGTGAACTCACAGTGTGCACCAACAGCCCCTATAAACCCTTCGAGTTCGAACAAGACGGAAAAATTGTTGGATACGATATGGATATTGCACAAGCCATTGCCGACAAGCTCAAACTCAAACTCAACATCTCTAACACTGGATTTGAAGGGCTTGACTCCGGCGTAGCACTCTCTTCCGGACAATGCGATATCGCCATCTCCGGCATTACCAAAACCGAAGAACGAGCCACCAAAATGAGCTTCACCGAACCATACCTCAACGACAACCTCGGTATTCTCGTCCCCAAAGATTCGACAATCACCAACTCCGGTGACCTCAAAGATCAAAAAGTTGCAGTACAACAAGCAACATCTGGAGAAGAATATGCAAACAAACATCAAGCAGACACCGTCCAATATGAAGACGCAGCGTTGATGATTCAAGCTCTACAAACAGGTCAGGCACAAGCTGTCATTGCCAATATCTCCGTCATTTCTCAAGCACTCACTTCAGACAACTCTCTAAAAGTCGCAGAAGAAATTAACACTCACGAAGAAATTGCTGCAACGGTCGCCACCGACAACCAAAAACTTCTCGACGAAGCAAATGATGTTATCACCACTCTCAAAGACAACGGTGAACTAGCCAAACTTCAAGAAAAATGGCTCGGAGTCTCCACCCAAAAGTAGCCCGCGAACCACACCATATTCTAAGCGGTGCTCTCAGGCACCTCACTCTCTAACGCACGGGGAATAAAGGACATTCCATGGCATTGACCTTACGTCAAAAACAAACCTACAGCAGATACGCTCAATATGCAGCACTAGCAATCATCGTTTTAGTGCTCATTGCCTTAGCAGACTGGCATACCCTCTACAAACAAGTTTTCAACCCAACTGTTATCGCAGAGCAATTTCCGTCGGTCATCACCGTGGCGCTCAAAAATACTATTATTTATACGGCGCTAGGGTTTAGCTTAGGACTATCACTAGGTATCGTTTTAGCACTGATGAAAATATCATCTATCGCTCCTTACCGTTGGATAGCATCAATTTATATTGAACTTTTCCGCGGTATACCAGCACTATTAGTATTCCTCGCCTTCGGGTACGGCATTCCCCTCGCATTCCACGTAAGGTTTAACAGCTATATCACCATCATGTTGGCATTAGGAATTGTTTCTGCAGCATACATTGGTGAAGTACTCAGAGCAGGGCTACAAGCAGTGCCCAGCGGACAATACGAAGCAGCACGCTCTCTTGGAATGTCCCACCCCCGTGCAATGGTCACCATTATCATCCCCCAAGCCTTCCGCATCGTACTGCCCCCGTTAACAAACGAAATCATCCTCCTAACTAAAGACTCTTCGCTGGTTTATCTCCTTGGCATGTCTATCTCAGAATACGAATTAGCAAAATTTGGGCGTGAAGGTCTCTCTGCAGCAAACGCGGGACTTACCCCTCTCGTGGTCGCAGGATTCTGCTACCTATTGATTACTATTCCTTTAGGTTTCCTTGCACGCTATTTTGAATCTCGTTTCAACACCACAACACGACGCTAACTCGTATCGAAAGATTACTATGACGACCCAACACCCCGCATCATCAGTTCATATCTCTGACCTGCACAAATCCTATGGCGCTGTAGAAGTCCTCAAAGGCATCAACCTTGAGGTTCACCCCGGAGAAGTTCTCTGCCTCATTGGCCCTTCAGGCTCTGGTAAATCAACGCTATTACGATGCGTTAACCTTCTCGAAACTCCTGAACAAGGAACCATCGTTGTTGCTGGGCACAACGTCTTGAGTCCAGACGTTGATATCAACGCACTACGACAAACAGTTGGCATGGTTTTTCAGCAATTCAACCTTTTCCCTCATCTGACAGTCCTTGAAAATTGTACTGTTGCACAGCAAAAAGTTCTTAAACGAGACAAACAACAAGCCAAGGACATCGCACTTAAAAACCTTGAAAAAGTTGGTCTGGCAGATAAAGCACAGCGATACCCCGAGCAATTATCCGGTGGGCAACAGCAACGAGTCGCTATTGCTAGGGCCCTCTCGATGAACCCTCAGCTCATACTCTTTGACGAACCCACCTCAGCTTTGGACCCCGAAACCGTCGGCGAAGTACTCACCATCATGCGAGAACTTGCTGAAGAAGGTATGACGATGATGGTCGTAACCCACGAGATGGACTTTGCACGAGATGTTGCGGACCGCGTCATCTTTATGGATCAAGGTGTAGTCGTCGAAGAAGGCCCAGCCTCACAGGTTATTGGCGCTCCACAGCAAGAGAGAACCCAAGACTTCTTATCTCGTGTTCTTCACCCGACGCAGGCTCGCCCTCAATAACGATAAGAAAGAGCCGCTGCTGAATCTTATAGCTGTTCGGCGGGAACCTGAACTTTTGGGTCAGGGTTCTCGCCGGTCAGCATAATGACCATCACTGTTGCTGAAGTATCGGCATCTACTTGGTGAAGAAGGTGATCCGTCAGATGGATCACCTGCCCGGGAGATAATGTGCGGGTCTGCCCACGAACAGTAAAGCGTACGTGCCCTTTGAGTACTTGCACAATAATAGGGTGAACGCTGTGGTGTTCTTTCCAACGTTGTCCCGGTGCTAGCTCAAGAAGCGTCACACTAGCACCTTGGGCATCCACAATTTTTTGCGCTCTCCCCTTATGTTCTGACGGTTGCAGTAATTCTGTTAGTCCGTTGAAGAAGAGGGCTTGCCCTTGATGTGTTCCTGCCATGAGTCCTCCACATGATGGATAGTGACGCTCATTCCTTCGGGAAGTTGATAAGCATGAGCGAGGTCTTCGAGTCGAACACGATGAGGTGTTCTAAAGAATCGTTCTACGGTGTGAGCATACGCAGAATCTTGCGCAAGCGTTCCGTGTTCAAGGGTTGCGAAAATACCGCCCCCACAATCGTCAAGAACGTCAATATGCAGCCGAGGAGTTAGCTCGTGTGGGCCGATGTTTAAAGAGGACGCGTCATAGAGATAGGTTAAATCTCCGCAGATAAGGCGCACGGGGTCAGCAGATTCAGAGGACGAATACTCGGTATCTCTCCCGTACCCACCCAGAGAAATACCGCTTGCAGTAGCGACCATTCCGTCAATTCCAGCTAATCCACGAGAGGCGTACACGCGGGGTGCGTGCGACTTACTCGGTGCAATAAGGTCGAGGTCACGAATAATATTTGAAGAACCACAAACAAGGATTTCATGATGTTCGAGAGCATTTTCCCACGCTTCGAGTGCTAAAGACATTCCGCTTAGCCGTTGGTCAGATTCTCCGGTATGGCGGTAGCTTTCAAGGTCTTTTATGAGTCGCTGACGAAACTCTCTGCCAGATTCTTTCCACCGATACAGCCAACTTTGAGAGCTATGAACGGTTTGCCCGACACCGTACCCTGAGAACTCTGCTAGCTCCATCAAGGTTGTGCAGATTGTCTCATCACGTTTTTTGGGTTCACACCAGCTAACAGGCTCGTTCATATATACGGCCCGTTGAACGTCTTGACGATGAAGCAACGCAGCGATTTGACGGGTCAGAGTCGGGTGCCCGAAGAGAACGACGCGTTCTATTTCTTCACTTAATGAGCTTTCAAGGACCTTCGGGTATGCCTCAATAGCTGTTTCGCCATAGCGGGCTTGTGAAGATGGTTCAGCTAGCAGAGGCAAGGAAAGCTTTCTCGCAAATTGTTCAGCAATAGGGCCAGCCCCGTCTCCTGCAATCACAACTGTTTTATAGGAGTTGTGTGGTCGATAATCTTCTGACAGGAAAGATTCTAGGGTGGTGTCGTTGCGCGGGATAGAGATATATTCTTGACGTTTTTTGAGGCTGTTAGCCCATTGAGTCAAAAGTGGCGCGCTACCGGCAGGTGGAGTCAGCGGAGTATCAAAGCAAAGGTTGATATGTGCCGGCCCGATAGGGGTGTTAGAGGAGTGATTCCAATTTTCTGGGTCTCGTCCGCTGAGTACGGCAAGAACTTCTGAGAATTGTTGAGTTTGTTCTCCCGCCGGCGACTCTGGATATGCGGCGAGGTCTGCTTGTGCTCGTACAAATGAGGTAAAAATACCGGGCTGGTAGGTGGTTTGGTTAGCGCCAGTACCACGCAGCTGTTGAGGCCGGTCTGCTGTTAACGCGAGGAGAGGAATTCCGCTATGGAAGGCTTCCATCATTGCAGGGAGCAGTTCTCCTACTGCCGTTCCTGATGTTGTGACGATACCGACTGGGCGTTGTGTTGCTTTCGCTATTCCTAACGCGAGGAAGCTGGCGCTTCGTTCGTCAAGGCGGATATGGGCACGCAGAATGTTCTCTTGTTCGAGGGCAGCAATAGCATAGGCAAGGGGAGCGCTACGTGAGCCTGGGCAGAGTACGATATGTTCCATGCCAGCGCGAACGAGCGAGTCGAGAACAGAAATTGCGCTGATAAGCGATTCTGGGATGGGAGCATTGTCGTCAGCTGAAGTCACGTTGCTATTCTACTGTCTCTAGTGAGAGTGCGCGAAAAGTTGAGTTTTTATGGAGAATATTGTGGAGTGATTGATGCGTAGAAAGGTTTTTAATCTACATGAGGGGTGCTTTATTAAAGTTCCTTTACTTTAATAAAGCACCCCTCATCATGCATTAAAGTGCTCGTGATAATGTTGCCATTATTGCCTTATGAAGAGGCAGTTTTGGCTGTTACCGCAGAGTAGTCGTAATAGAGGTCCCAGCGTTCTTCTTCAGTGAGTTCAGGGGTCATGAAAATCTGTTTGAAATTCTTGACGAGTTTGGTGCTTACTGAGTGTGATTTTATGGTTTTAGGGGAAGACTGTAATAGAAACATTTTCTTTACCTCTAATATCGTGGTTGACGCATTGGCGCTGGTATTTGGGGGCATCCAACTTCGAATGCGTCCAAGACCTCTTTGCCGTGAAGCATTTATCTTGCGAAAACCACAGTAACACAATTATGCCCCCACCTGTAGACCTCTATGGGGACAAAAGTGTCAGATTTTGCAAATATGAGACTGTTTTTGTCCCCCATTTATAAGATTTTGTTGCAATCTTAAAGAAAACAAAAAGCCTTCACCTGCCATCTTGAGCATTCACATCTTTCAGATTAGAGCTAAAACATCAACATCAAGATACCTTGACGAAAAATATCAGACAGATAAATAAAATACTGTAGCTATTAAAAACAAGGATTTTTTATCTTTTATACATCATCAAAATAAACACCCAAAAAATATGGTGACTTTATTCACATCATTGTCATATAAGACGCCGTTGGGTCACAAACGTTCCTCTATCACCCGATAACAAGCACGAACTCTCTCATGCCACCAACGACGGGTATCATCATCCACCAGCACAGAAGAAACGAGCCTCTCGTCCACCTCAACATCACGCACAGGAATTATCCCGTCACGAGCACATAATGAATCCCGCGTAACATCAGCAGACATTAAAGACACTGTCCCCAACCCACAACCAAAAGGAAGCTCCGGCAAAGAAGCCGCCAACGCAACGCCAGAACGAATCCCCACAGAACTTTCTAAAGCCGAAGAGACCACCACAGGCAACCCAGCCTGCTCACAAATATTGAGGGCACGTCGCACGCCGCCCAAAGGAGCCGCCTTAAGAATCAAAACATCAGCAGCGCCACGCTCCGCTACATACAAAGGATCCTGTGCCTTACGCACCGACTCATCAGCAGCGATGAGTGTACTAATACCAGCTGCCTTCAAACGATCACGTAGAAGCACCAACTCATCCACCGACGCAACAGGCTGTTCCACATACAACAGCTCAAACTCTTCAAGACGTTGTATTGCCTCAAACGCTTCCTCAAGGGTCCAACCACCGTTAGCGTCAACTTTTAAACGCGCATCAGGAGCATACCGGTGTACAGCACTAACTCGTGCAATGTCCTCAGCTAAGCTCTGCCCTCGCTCCGCAACCTTGATTTTGACCTCACGAATATCACCCTGATAACGTTCCAGAACACTAGGAACCTGCTCAGCATCCACCGCAGGAAGAGTCGAATTGACCGGAATAACAGAACGTATCGGCTCAGGAAAACCTAACCACGCAGACTCTAAAGCCGAAGCCAACCAATGCGCAGATTCCTCTGGTGGGTACTCCACAAATGGTGCAAACTCACCCCAGCCAGACTCCCCCTCAAACAACATTGTCTGACGGAAATGAACACCTCTAAACTTCACCCGCATCGGTATCTGCACCACAACACTATGAGCAAGCACCTCCGAAAGTTGTGGCAACGTATCCATCTTCCATAAAGACGATAAAGAGGGTTCCATAAAGCTCACTTCTTATACCAAAGACAACAGTTCCGTATCCCCCATCATAGCTAATCGCCGACAACCATAATCTAACTCGTACAAGCACCAAGGCCTGCCATCAGATGCCCCATCGACCACCAAGTATTCCGATAAACCCTCACCTAGGAACAGGCTTTATGAAACGCACACCATTTTGTCAGGAAAACTTCAAAACTTTCTGCAACAATAATGGTGGTTCTCAAACACCTTGACCACACCGTAGACCAGCAGAAAGGCAGTTCACGCACTCTTATGCACAGAGAAGAACAGCCCCGCCAACCGCATCATGGCGATCAGATAACTCAGGTTCTACCAACCACCCCAGTACCACAGCACTCCAAAGAACAATCCCCCGCCCTCAACACATCAGCACTCAGAGAACTCACACCCAGCAACCTACGGCGCACACGCCCCACATTCTGGGCAATGGTGCAACATCTTTTTGTATTCATTCTTCTAGGTAGTGCACTCATTGGATTTTTTTACTTCTTCATCAAAACCAGAATTGGCCAACGCTTAGACGAAATTTCTTTTACAGAGTTCTCCTACCAACTCACCGATTACCAGCAACCTACCGAAAGAATACTTAACTTCATTCCAACCGTTGCCGCAATCAGCGCTGTCATCGGGCTATTCTTCGTCATTATCTGGAAACATCGTTTTGTACCTTCGCTGATAGGTCTTAGCATTGCCATCTGTTCCTATATCTCAGCATATCTACTCAAATACCATCTCATCACCAAACCGGATTATGGCATCCAAGAAGCGGTCCTCAACTCTGCCCCGTCAGGGCATACCACCGTTGCGGCAGCCGCGGGTTCTGCCCTTTTCTTAGCGGCGCCTAAAAAACTTCGTCCGCTCGTGGCTTTAATCTCTGCAATCCTCACAACAGCCACAGGATTTTCTACCATCGTCAACGGTTGGCATCGACCAGCAGACGTCATCACAGCGGTGCTCTTGGTATCCCTCTGGACGGTGATTGGTCTAGCAATTCTACGTTTTGTCCGTTCCGAAGAACTTGATATGAGCAACACTCAACGTAGCGGGCTCATTCTTATCCCCTTATTAAATATTGCCGGGTTTTTCCTCGGGTTCTGTTCTTTGGCGCTCTACGCTATCACGATCTATTCGCCATTCCCCGGCTGTGCTCTCAGTGCCGCAACCTGCATGATTCTCACCGTCATCTCTTTTAGCACTTCATGGCTTGTTGCACTTTTAAGACCGCAGAATAAAGTACGCTCACCCTATTACACTAAAGTCTGGACTTACTAAAATAGGTGGGGTGGTACAGAACATTAGAGTTCTGTACCACCCCACCTATTTGAGCTATATGCTCAAGGACTATAAGCTACGACCGGTCGTAATAGGTCCGGTTAGACCACTTGGGTGGTCATCAAAAGTCACTTGGCTCAAACCTCGACCTTTATCTTCTTGGTTTTCTAACCACTTCATACGGTCAAGAAGAATACGAGTTGCCCCGCCAGAATACGGTAGCTGGTACATTGCGGCAGTAGCCACGCCAGCACTCGTATTTAAGGCAGAACCTTTAATACGGTCAATTGCATCTTGCATGGTATCTGCCATACGAACAATAAAGGTACGTTCTACGGGGATACCATGGCCGGGAACAAATACTCGATATCTATCAAGCTCAGCTAAATGACGCAGAGTCGATACCCATAGTTGCGGGTAAGAGTCGTCAAAAGCGGGGTCAGAACCTTGTTCTACGACGTCTCCGGTGAAGAGAACGTCATCTACACCGACCAACACGTCCGAATCAGTATGTGCCAGTCCCAAATAGAAGAGTGTTACTGCACGATCACCTAACTCAACTCGAGTAAATGAAGCGCGGGTTCCGTCTCCCGGTAAGAGTCGTTGAGGAACCACAAGATGCGTATTAGGTCCTTCTTGATGAGCCATCTCTGGTTCAAGAACTTCAACATATGAACGCTGTAGATTGCCATAAAGTTCAATAGCTCGTGCAGCTCGAGGGTGCGCCCAAAAATCTTGTGCACCATCAGCCTCAAAAACAGCGTTTCCCATAAAACGGTCAAAATGAGCGTGTGTGCTCACAATCGTCAGAGGAAGTTCGGTAATGCGTCGAACAGCACGCAGAATCTCTGCTCCCTGACGGGGGCCTGCTCCCGTATCGATGAGCATAGCTTTTTCCGCACCGACGATGAGACCCGAGTTCAGACGGTAATTATCCGTGCTGATAAGGTACACACCATCTGATATTTCATTTGTACGTGCCATGTGTTCTACGGTACTTGCAATATGCTATATATGCTGTGTTCTATACCGATAAAATGCCATGTCGCAATACATCTCACAGCATTTTATGAGGCTTTGCCCCCAATTGTTCATAAGACAGATACGATATAGACCGTGATAGACTTCGGCAATTTTCCTTCAACAGGTACAACATCAACGCCCCCTATACGCGGACGGTACGCTCCTTCCCCCTCTGGAGATTTACATTTAGGGAACTTGCGAACCGCTCTTTTAGCGTGGCTTATGGCTCATAGCCAAGGCGGAGATATGGTCATGCGTGTCGAAGACCTTGATCGTGTTCGTGAAGGAGCTGCTCAACGACAGCTACACGACCTTGCTCAATTGGGTATTACCTATACCGGTGAGGTGCTTTACCAGTCCACACGCCAAGAGGCATATCTTCAAGCGGTTGAAAAGCTTAAAGAACAGCATCTGGTCTATGAGTGTTTTTGTACTCGTAAAGAAATTCAGCAAGCAACCACTGCTCCGCATGCTGCCCCAGGGGCTTACCCCGGAACATGTCGCTCCATCTCAGATGATGAGCGTGCTGCCCGACGAGAGGTGCGTACCCCCGCATTGAGGTTACGTTCTCAATGCTCTCAATATACGGTTCATGACTTTTTTTACGGAGAATACACAGGTGTAGTTGATGATTTTGTCTTAGTGCGCAACGATGGAACTATTGCATATAACCTAGCGGTAGTAATTGACGACGATTTTCAAGGGGTAACGCAGGTTGTTCGAGGTGATGATTTACTTCCTTCAGCCCCACGACAGGCGTATCTTGCGCAGCTTTTAGGATATTCTCCTGTGCAGTACGCACACGTTCCTTTAGCGCTCAATAGTGCCGGTCAGCGCCTTGCAAAACGAGATGGCGCTGTTACTGTCTCAGAGTTATATCACCAAGGTGTGAGCATCGATGAGATTGGACGACTCATTGCTTCTTCTATTCCGCTTCCGCGGTTAGACCCTCAGCATGGTGGTCTTTTGCCAAAGAATGCTTCAGAGATGCTCACAGTATTTTCCCCCCAGCTGATACGTCAGCAGCCCTGGGTTGTTATTGACCCGTTTGTGAAAGGATAGTGGTATTGGCTAAGTTCACCGTAGATGCCCTAGCAGCAAAAATTCCCTCTGAGCACCGCGGAACTGCTGCTCTAGCTCTCGTGATGCTCGGCTCAATCAGTCTGCAAGTGTCTACCGCTTTCGCTTCAGACCTTTTCCAGCATTTCACACCCATTGCGGTCACGGGAATGCGTATGGCGGTTGCGGCAGTCATTCTCTTTTTGATTGTTCGCCCTAACCCATTTGCGCTTAAAGCTTCTGACTGGCCACAAGTGTTGTTATACGGTCTTGTTGTTTCGCTCATGACCGGAAGTTTTTATATGGCGGTTAGCTATATTCCATTAGGAATTGCAGTAACCGTCGAATATCTAGGCGCTTTTGCTATTTCCCTTTTAGGTGTTAAACGTGTTCGAGATAGTTTCATCTCTCTAGGTGCATTAATTGGTGTTGCGCTTATTGCTGGGCCTACTTTTGAAAGTAGCCATCTTATTGGCTATCTTTTTGCGGTGATGAGTGCAACGTGCATGGGTGGGTACACGTTCTTATCTGCTCATCTTGGCACTAAAGGTTCTCCTGCGGTAAGTGGGCTCAAAGGCTTATCTCTATCTATTTGTTTCTCAGCGTTGTTATTGACTCCGTGGTCTGCTCCGTCATTTTCACGAGTAGATCTCAATGGCTGGTTCTTATTGGTCATGGTTGGCTTCCTTGGCGTTGTCGTAACGTATTCCTTTGATGCAATTGCTGGTCGTATTACCTCACCGGCGGTTATTGGTGTGTTGTTTAGTTTGGATCCGGTGAATGGCGCAATTATTGGGACGCTTCTTTTGGGTCAGGTACTGTCTATTTGGGCGTATGTTGGCATCGTCTTAATTGCGTGTTCTGGTGCGTTATTGGTCTGGCAGACGAATAAGTCAGCTATTAGGATTTCGGCTAATACGGCGATACTTGATGTGGTGGTTTCTACTCGTACTCAGCAGTTGCCAGTGATTAGTAAAGACCTCAAATAGGTCTAGGTTGTTCGAAGAGTAGGGTCAACGCGCTGACTTTTGGCAAGGGGTCAGCGCGTTTTCTCATATACTAAAAATAAGTTTTTCTTAAATGTTCTATTCGGTTATTCTTAACAGTAAATTTGACCCGAACACCTACAGGTGAACTGTTAACCACTCAGGTCTACCGCTATTATTACGTACATCACATACCCAATTCTCTAGGGGGCTCCTCAATGAGCAACACTACATTCCAGATTGCCGCGCTGGTCATCTACTTCGCCGGCATGATAGCCATCGGGCTCTGGGCAAAAACTAAAAACAACAACCTCGATGATTACGTCCTCGGCGGCAGATCCCTCTCCCCTACCACCGCCGCACTCTCCGCAGGTGCATCCGACATGTCAGGCTGGCTCCTCATGGGTCTACCCGGCGCACTATACGTCGCAGGACTAGCAGAAGCATGGATTGCCATCGGACTAACCATCGGCGCATGGATCAACTGGAAAGTTGTCGCACCACGACTACGTAGCTACACCGAAATCTCTCGAAACTCCGTTACCGTACCAGTCTTCTTCCACAACAGACTACGAGACAACACCAAACTCCTACGTATCATCTCATCCCTCATCATCCTCATCTTCTTCACCTTCTACGCATCCTCCGGCATGGTAGCAGGCGGAAAGTTCTTCGCTTCATCCTTCGGGCTAGACTTCCATATCGGCATGCTGCTCATCGCAGGAATTACCGTCCTCTACACACTCTTTGGTGGATTCCTCGGCGCATCCTACACCGACATGGTTCAAGGATTCCTCATGCTAGGTGCGCTCATCCTCATGCCTATCTTGGCACTATTCTATGTAGGCGGTCCTAGCGGAGCATACGAAACCATTTCAGCGGTCAACCCCACCGCACTTTCACTCTTCGCAGGAACATCTTTCATCGGAATCCTCTCCGCATCAGCATGGGGTCTAGGATACTTTGGGCAGCCACACATTATCGTGCGCTTCATGGCACTACGCACCCCGAAAGACGCAATCGCAGGACGACGTATCGGCATCGGCTGGATGGTTCTCACCGTCATCGGAGCCTGCTCATCAGGACTTATCGGTATCGCATACTTTGCAAAACACCCTGATGCAGCACTCACCGACGCCAAAAACGCAGAATCTGTATTCCTCGATATGTCACAGATACTGCTACCTTCTTTCGTCTCAGGTTTCATTCTTGCAGCAGTACTCGCCGCAATCATGTCAACCCTCTCCTCACAGCTCGTTGTCTGCTCTTCAGCCCTTGCCGAAGACCTCTACGGAGTCGTCACACAAAAACCACTCGAAGCAGCAAAAGGACTATGGCTCGGACGCATGGGTGTACTCGTTGTCTCTATCATTGCAGCAATACTCGCGTGGAACCCCAATAGCTCCATCCTCGAACTAGTATCCTTCGCATGGGCAGGATTCGGTGCAGCCTTCGGCCCCATCGTCTTACTGTCTCTCTTCTGGAAAAAACTCACCAACTGGGGAGCTATTGCCGGACTCATCGCAGGAACTATCACCGTGTTTATTTGGGGAAACAACGAATCTCTCTCCAGCACTTTCTACGAAATTGCTCCAGGTTTCATCGTTAACCTCGTATTTGCGGTAGTCATCTCCTACGCAACATACTCACCCAACCCAGAGATTGAACAAGAGTTTGACGCCGCAGCATTAGCAGCAAAGAACTAAAACTTCTCACCATACAGCTCAGGCGGGTACCACTAAACACCAGTGGTATCCGCCTGAGCTGTTCTTTGTCCTTCATCTTCCAGCCAAGATACAGAACGCAACGGTAGACTAAACCCATGACCTATACACTGCCCGAAACCGTATCTGATATTTTTGACCCTCAACAATGGCGCACCGTCGAAGGCTTCGAAGATTGCACTGACATCACCTACCATCGACAAGTACTCCGTGACGACAACGGCAACTACATCAAAGACCTCCCCGCCGTACGTATCGCGTTCAACCGGCCAGAAGTACGCAACGCTTTTCGCCCACACACCGTTGATGAACTTTACCGCGCACTCGACCACGCTCGCATGACTTCTAGCGTCGGAACGGTACTCCTAACCGGAAATGGCCCCTCCTCCAAAGACGGCGGTTGGGCATTCTGCTCCGGCGGTGACCAACGTATCCGCGGACGTGACGGCTACCATTACGCCGATGGCGACACCGCAGAAAGTATCGACCCAGCACGCGCAGGACGACTCCACATCCTCGAAGTTCAACGACTCATCCGCACCATGCCCAAAGTGGTTATTGCCCTCGTCTCAGGGTGGGCTGCCGGCGGAGGACATTCCCTCCACGTCGTTGCAGACCTCACCATCGCATCCGAAGAATACGGTAAGTTCAAACAGACTGACGCTACCGTCGGATCGTTCGACGCCGGCTATGGTTCGGCTCTACTCGCACGTCAAATCGGACAAAAAAATGCTCGTGAAATTTTCTTCCTCGCACGAGAATACAACGCTCAAAGAATGTACGAGATGGGTGCAGTCAATGAAGTTGTACCCCACCAAGAGCTAGAACGTAAAGGGCTAGAATATGCAGCGCATATTGCTCGACAATCCCCCCAAGCTATTCGTATGCTCAAGTTTGCGTTCAACCTTCCCGACGACGGTCTGCTCGGACAACAAGTCTTCGCAGGAGAAGCTACCCGCCTAGCCTATATGACCGACGAAGCGGTAGAAGGACGAGATGCATTCCTAGAAAAGCGTGAACCACGATGGGAAGAGTACCCTTACTACTTCTAATCTGATACCTCAATGGAGGCTCTGTCACTGCTCTGTGAGGGGCAGAGCCTCCGTTGAGGTCTTCTTATATCAACACGCGTAGAAAGCATTGTAGAGAACACCCTATGACCAACCGTTTTGACCCGTCACATTTAAAACCGTTTTATCTGCCGCACCCCGATATCTCACAATCTCTACATTTAGATGCACAGCGTCCACAAGCACATTCACCAGCAGATATCATCCAGTTCTTTGAAAAGTTCTTCAGCATAGAACCTCAGAATCCAGAAGATATTGCGCTTTTAGTGGGCACATCAGGCTCCACAGGAACACCTAAAACCACGATGCTCAGTCGTGCAGCCTTATTACATTCTGCTCAAGCAACAGCTGAAGCAACCGGTAGCCAGTATTCACAATGGTTGTTATGTTTACCGGTGCACTATATTGCCGGAGCACAGGTACTCGTTCGCTCCGTCCTCAATGGGACCTCCCCCATCGTAACCAATTCCATCAGATACAACACACGATTTAGCAGTGAAGATTTTCTGAACAGTGCACGCTCAATGACAGCCGAGAAAAAGATGGTGTCACTTGTACCAACCCAGTTACAACAGCTTCTTGATGATGTACAACGGTTTCCAGAGCTCCTTGAACTCTTACAAGGGTTCTGCGGTATTCTTCTAGGCGGCGCACCAGCTTCTATCGCGTTACGTGAACAAGCGCAAAAGTATCAGCTTAAGATATTCACCACCTATGGAAGTGCAGAAACAGCGGGCGGTTGCGTCTATAACGGTCGTGCTCTGTCATCAACTCAGCTTCGTATCGAAACACAGCATCCAGAAGATACGGTAGGCAGAATCTGGTTAGGCGGCAAACATATTGCACACGGGTATCTTGACCAACCACAGCGTACCGCGCAACATTTTTGGTGCGATAACAACGGAACACGATGGTACCGCACCGACGACATTGGCTCTTTATCACAAGGGTTTTTAGAGGTTCACGGTCGAGCCGATGACATCATCATTAGCGGTGGAGTAAAAATTTCGCCCGCACCTATTGCACAATGTTTAGAATCTCATCCTGCGGTCGTTTCTGCTTTTGTTTTTCCAGTTCCTCACCGACGATGGGGGCAAGCAGTAGGGTGCGTCGTTTACGCCCCTGAAGAATCACCGGCACGATTATCTCCCCAATTGCAGCAGTTATGCCAGAATCTAGAACCTGCACAGCGTCCTAAATATCTTCGTGTCATCAATAGTTTGCCATTACTTCCTACGGGCAAGCCGGATAGAGGCGCCCTATATGACCTATTGCGTGAAGAATAAGGTCAATAACTTTTTCTTCACCAAGGATTGCAGAAGAACAACTCCTGTTTCGTTCAGTATGAGAGAATGAGAGGTGCTTTAGCACCACTAGATGTTGTACCGCAAGAAAGGAATAATACGTGGCTACTCCGGCTCAATGGATTGAGGGGGCGCGTCTACGCACCTTGCCGCTAGCTGTGGCACCCATTATTGCCGGTTCAGTTGCAGCGTTTGAATTAGGAAAGTTTGACCCGTTCAGAGCTTTTCTTGCTTTTCTTGTCGCCTTTTTTCTCCAAGTAGGCGTCAACTATGCCAATGATTATTCAGATGGTATCAAAGGAACAGATGAGATAAGAGTTGGCCCATTACGTCTGGTAGGTTCAGGTGTAGCGAAACCGAGCCATGTTAAATACGCGGCTTTTAGTTGTTTTGCGTTATCTATGATTGCTGGATTCTACCTTGTATTCCTCGCGCAACAATGGTGGTTTTTAGCTATTGGAGCATCAGCTGTCTTTGCAGCATGGGGATATACCGGAGGTAAACGCCCCTATGGGTATATGGGGTTAGGAGACCTCTACGTTTTTATCTATTTTGGTCTTGTTGCTACAGTTGGTACGCTCTTCACCCAAAGCGCCCATTTAAGTACTACCGGCTGGGTGAGCGCAATATCTATTGGATTATTCTCTTGCGCATTATTGATGGCCAATAATATCCGCGATATCCCAACCGATAAAGAAAGCGGAAAATATACTCTAGCTGTACGTTTTGGGCAGAAATGGTCGCGCAGAATCTATGTTCTTGAGATGCTCTGTGCCCTAGCTATTACTCTCATACTCGTACCAGAAAACCCTTGGTACATGCTGGTTTTTATTCTCATCGGGCCGGTACTTCACTCATGTTTTGTGGTACTAGCTCCGACTCACGGCAAAGAGCTCATCCCTGTACTCAAACAAGCTGGGCTCGTTACTCTTGCATATAGCCTGCTTCTGGTACTTGCTGCTTATTTAGGAACTCTCGATATATTCACCGTAGAAGCACCCACCTTTACCGGTTTCTAATATGAGGGCATCATACGAGACTAAAAATCTAGCCCCTGTGATTTTTTCATCTTCTCTACATACTCATCTTCAACGAGAGTATCTTCATGTTTAATGTTCTTTGTTGGAAAGAGTTTCCCCCACAGTTGTGCAACCTCGACCCCTGCGGCTTCACGAAGCTTCGGGAAGAACAGATACGACAACGATAAAGACATAAGAAGCGCAAAAATAATAGAGAGTAGCACCGCAATTTTAAGTGCCCAAACACAAATCAGGCTAATACTAAAAACGAGGGCAAGACGGAGAAGAGTATATTTGAGCAGGTTCATAGACACTAGTCTAACGAACTTTTCTGGCTGTTCGATCAGTACCAAACCCTCGATAGCTCTCAGGAGTACAAGTAGCAATGTTTAAGGAAGAATTCTTTGAGAGAAGATAGCTGGTTGAGGGTATCTTCTTCTTCCAGAAAATCACACCCCATAAAGTAGATATTGTTCAGCTATCCATGGAACACTAATATCTATGGTTCGCGCAATAATGATTATCGGCTCTATCGCCCTACTGCTTGGCATCATCATCTATTCCTTAATAGATTGCATCCGTACGGAAAATCATCGGGTTAAAGTCTTCCCAAAACCAGTATGGTTTTTAGCTATTCTTATCTTCCCGCTTGCTGGAGCCTTATTATGGTTGTTCTTTGGAAAACACGCCGCTTCACAGGTTTCTTCCAACGCTCCCGATAATGATGAGGAGTTCCTCAAATATCTTGAAGCACGTACCAAACGTCAGATGAGAGAAAAAGACGGTAAGGCTAACCCCACCCCCATACAAGACGCTGACGATGAAAACCCCGACGAGGGCTCTCACGACTCCACGTCCTCATAATGCACGTTAAAAGGCTGTTGGGTTACCACTAAAAGTAAGTAGTGGTAACCCAACAGCTTTTTAAACACTCATCACACCTTATACGGTGTTACCGGTTATAGTCCCGAGTAGCTGTGCAAACCAGAGAAGAAAATATTAACTACTGTAAAGTTAAAGATGATGCATAGATAGCCCACGATAGAGAGCCATGCAGAAGGTGCACCAGACCAGCCGCGTGTTGCTCGAGCGTGCAAATAGGCGGCATAGACAACCCAGATCACGAAGGTCCATACTTCTTTCACGTCCCAGCCCCAATAACGGCTCCACGCTTTCTGCGCCCAAATAGCGCCAGCTGCCAGAGTAAACGTCCACATCACAAAACCAACGGTGTTAAGACGGAACGCAAAATTCTCTAGTGTCTGAGACGAAGGAACCATCGTCATAAACGGCATTGAAGGTTTCTGACCAGCAATAATTTCTTTTTCACGACGAGACTGCAGAAGCTGAAGAATAGCCATTGCAAAGGTAATTGTAAAAATGCCTGAAGCAAGAACAGCAATAGAAACGTGAATAACAAGCCAATACGACTGCAAGGCAGGTTTGAGGTGTCCAACAGGAGTAGGGAATGCAATCGTTGCCGCACACATCATAATAAGGGCAAGACCCGAAACCAACATTCCCACAAAACGTACGTCACGGAAAATCAGAAGAATCAAAAAGACGGTAGAAACAACTAACGCACCAGTTGTACAGAACTCATACATGTTTCCCCACGGAACACGGTGAGCAGCAATACCACGAGTCACCACACCAATAGCATGAACTAACGCACCGATAATCATGATGGCAACTGCGATACGAGCGGCACGACGGGGGCTCGTATCAGTACCCCAACGCATTGAGCTATCCGCAACTTTACCTTCAAGTTTGCGTTCTGCAGCGCGCTTATAGCCAAGCCCGCGAGCGCCCGTGCCTTTCTCGCTGCTGTCAATATAGGAGGTGCGTTTGTGCGCTGTTGTGGCAGCTTCGAGGGGTTGATCAGTGGCGTTGTCCTGTTGTTCTAGTTGTCGGACAGTGCGTGAGTGAGAGGCAACATCTGCGGTGAATAGGATAAACGCTATCATGTAGATAATTGCTGAGATGTACATGAACAGCTCGCTCCATTGGGCGAGGGATGCGTTAATCATCTGCTAGTTCTTCCTTCAGGTATGGGGGGTGAAGTGTTTTATGCTTCGGTGTCTTCTGCTTCACTAAATTCTAGTTCCCAACAGCGAGCAAAAGCTTCTGTGAGCTTATCAGCTTCCGGTAGGAGTCGTGGGTCTTCTCCTCGTGCTAGTAGAGCATATTCTACGGTGAGGTTCTGTCCGTCTCGATAAGCACGTACCCAGACACGACGTCTAGGGACGAATAACGAGATAATCAGTCCGGTGAAGGCTAGAACAAATGACCAGAAAACAATACCTTTTCCAGGGTCATAGTGAATGTCTACACCAATATAACGCTTATACCCCTCAAAACTGATTTTTCCTCGTCCATCTGGCAGATTTTCTTCGGTGTGAGTAGCGGTGAGGATGATGCCGTTTTGTTGAGCCATCGAGTTCATCTCGGTGAGTTTGGAAGTGTCGAGAATATATACGTTTTGTGGGACGCCTTCGTCTAATCCTAAATCACCGTAGTAAGACTGTAGTACGAGCGTAGGGTTATATGGTCCAGCGTCGAGTGATACAGGAACTCCAGCACTGTTGTAGCCTCCGGTGGGTAGGAACATTCCAACAAAACCTAGTTGGTCGGGGTGTGCATCAGGAACTTTAAGTACGATGGATGAGTTGTATTTAGGGTCGGTGGTGAGTCCTACGACGGGGCCTTCAAAAGCGATGGTTCCGTCGGGGTTGGTTACTTTGATAACGGGTGCGTAACCGTTGCCGGCAAGGTTGATGCTGTTTCCGTCGATGGATAGTGGTTCGTTGACTTTGAGCGTTTCGTTTCGTTGTTCTCCAGAGTGGTCGTTGACTTTGAAGGTTGCTTCATAACCAATGTCAGAACCGTAGCTGGCAGATTCGCGTTGTCTGTCGTATTGAACCTCAAAGTTTTCAAGTGTTAAAGAGTATGGGGTGAGCCAGTCTGGGTTGTAGTTTGTACCGGGGGTAAAAGAATCGTAGCTAATGAGAGAGTTGACAAAGGTATCGCCTTCAACCAAGATTTTTTGTCCTCTGTATCCCAGTAGGGAACCAATGGCGATGCCGATGAGGATACCAATCATGGATAGGTGGAAAAGAATGTTTCCGACTTCGCGTAGATACCCGCGTTCTGCTGCGACGGAGTAGCGTCCTTGATCTTCAACGTGGGTTTCTACTCTGTATCCGCGGCGGGAGAGGATACGGGCAGCATCATCGATGGCTTCTTGTGCGCTGAGTTCTTCGAGGGAAGCTGGTATTTCTAGTGTGCGGTGGATGGGGAGTCGTGCGAGGTTCTTGGGTGTGCGTACTGGAGGTTTGCGCCACATCTGGTAGTGTTTTTTGGCGCGTGGTAGTACACATCCAATGAGAGAGATAAACAGCAAGAGGTATATTGCTGAGAACCATGCGGAGCTGAAGACGTCAAATAGCTGGATTTTATCTGCGATAGGTCCCCACGTGGGGTGATTTTCGATGTAGTCGTTGACTTTAACGGGGTCTTGTATTCGTTGTGGGAAGAGCGACCCAGGAACCGCTGCTACTGCTAATAGAAGAAGTAGAATTAGTGCGGTGTTCATTTTTGTAAGTTGCGTCCACGCCCATTTTGTCATTCCCCAGACGCCAAGAGCGGGTGCTTGAGATGTTGTTTGTTCTCCCATAGTGTGCCCTTAGTTTTAGATTGGTAATTCGTAGGTAGGTAGTGTGGCTTGTATCCAAGAAATCATGGAATTCCATACTCCAGTAATCATGAGCGCTCCGATCAGGATGAGTAGTACGGCTCCGCATTGTTGGATACGTCGATGGTGTTGTTTAAGCCAGCGTAGGCGTTGTGTTCCACGGAGAATACCTAATGCGACGATGAAGAATGGGATGCCTAGACCTAAGCAATAGGCAAAGGTGAGTGTTATTGCTTTTGC
This sequence comes from Rothia sp. P7181, assembly GCF_048513015.1. Classification (NCBI taxonomy): domain Bacteria; kingdom Bacillati; phylum Actinomycetota; class Actinomycetes; order Micrococcales; family Micrococcaceae; genus Rothia; species Rothia sp. P7181. The sequence goes on from NZ_JBLXXZ010000001.1 coordinate 37,474, forward strand.
CGTATTTGCGCCGTCAAGGTAGACCAATGTTTGTACGGCAGCAAAGGTTGGTCCAATACAGGGTGCCCACCCTAACCCGAAGGTTAGCCCCAGAAGGGGTGCTCCCCAAAGGCCTGAGGGTGCTTTAGAGTGAACAAGTTTGCGTTCTCTTTGTAGCCAAGGGATTTTGCCCCAGAAAACTAGTCCGAGAAGAATGACGAAAGTTCCGAGAAGTATTTCAACCCAGCGTTGTCCTCGAAGCCATGGGGCTGCTCCTAATTGTGCGAAGACAACGCTTAAAAGAATGAAGACGGTTGAGAAGCCGAGGATAAAGAGAGCCACTGCCCCTAGGGCGTATCTGGTGTTGATGTTTTTGGTGTTTCCAGACAGCCCTGTCATGTACCCGATGTAGCCCGGTACGAGGGGTAGGACGCAGGGTGAGGCAAAGGACACCAGACCGGCGAGGACGGCTAGGGGTATGGCTAACCATAGTGACCCGTCGATAATAATTTCTCCGAAAGTGTTCACTATTTTTGGGCGTCCTCAAGGAGTGTTCTCACGATAGATTCGTCAATTTGTCCTAGTACACGTGAGGTGACACGGCCTTGGGTGTCTATGATGAGGGTGGTGGGGACGGCTTGTGCGGGGACAACTTGTGAGAGTTCGTAGAGCACTTTTCCTGTTGAGTCTTCAAAGCTGGGGTATTCGACAGAGAACCGGCGTTCAAAGGCTTCTGCTGTTGCTTTTTCATCTCGAACGTTCACACCGTAAAAATGTACTTTGTCAGCAAATTTTTTGTGAAGTTTAACCAAAGCGGGTGCTTCTGCTCGGCAGGGAGCGCAACCTGCATACCAGAAGTTAAGTAGGATGGGTTTTCCTCTTAAGGATTCTGCCGTAATTTCGGTGCCGTCATAGAGTGTTCCGGTGAAGTGGACGGGTTCGGTTCGTTTTTCTGGCGGAAATTCGGTCACAGAGCCATCCCCTGCAATATATCCTTTTGAGTCTCCTGCGTCTGCTTGTGCAGAAAGAGAATCAGACGATGAGCATGCGTTCAGTGTTAGTACACCGGCGGCCGCTCCGAAGCTGAGCAGGTGACGGCGTGAAAGTCGCTGTTCCGGTGTTTTCTGGTGAGGGTTTAGCATGATGTTCTTTCGAGTGTGCTCAATGTCTGGGGATTCGCAAAAACTGTTCAGGTAAATTTTCTGTGTTATGTTCCAGGCAACTGTATGACGCCGTTGTAGAGCGCTGCGGCAGGTTCGCTGTAGCTGATGTGAGGGCGTTCTTTACCGTCTAAGTCGCTAAAGGTGCAGGTTGTGATGGAGGCGAGGTTACATTCTCTGGTTCGAGGGTCGTGAGGGAGTGTTTTCCCTTCGATGCTACGTCTGACGAGCCAGATAGGAAGTTGGTGAGAGACGATAATAGCTTCGGCGTTCTCTCCCCCGATGTCATAGGCGTGTTGAGCGGTTTGGCGTACAGCTTGTGCCATACGTTTGACTTGTTCTCGGTAGGGTTCTCCCCATGAGGGGCGTAGCGGATTGTAGAGCTTAGCCCAATGTTTTGGGTGCGTGAGCAGTTCTTGGGCGTTGACGTGTAGCCCTTCAAAATAGTTTTCTGCTTCAATCACACGTGGATCGTGATGTGCTTCTAATCCGAGCAGTTCAGTGATGGGTTCTGCCGATTCTTGAGTGCGTGTCAGTGGTGAGCAGGCAAGGTAGACAATATTTGCGCCGTTATGAGCACGCTGCGCGAATTCTTCGGCGCTCAAACGGACCATTTGGCGTCCTCGTTGACTCAGATGGTAGTTGGGTAGACGTCCGTAGACGATACGTTGAGGATTTTCTACTTCCCCGTGGCGCATAAGATGGACTTTAACCTGAAGTGAGCTCATTATTCTAGTCTCTCAAATAGTTTGTCTCATTCCCAATTCTGTAACCTGTGAATTGTCAGAACAAGTGGTGAGTTGTCTCTTAGTGTTGATGTTTTGTGGAGATTTTTTGATGCAGTATTTTCTCTAGGCGTCGTGGATTGATTTGCCAGAAGTCTTTCACTTCTCCATCGACGAGCACTACGGGAATTTCAATGGCGTGGCGGGCTTTGAGCTCTGGAGAGTTCTCGATGTTAATTTCGGTGAAGGTGAGCCCGAGACCTGTGGTGACGTCGTGGACTACCTGACGTGCTTTATCGCAGAGGTGACAACCAGGTTTGGTCAATAAGGTCACCTCAATGGGTGTTGTTGAGGAGTGTTGTTCGTGCATAGATGTTTCTTGTTTGTGAGCGGGGTTGGCGGTTGTTAAAAAACAGTGCCTCGCCCTACTGTTAGCAGTTGAGGACGAGGCACATAAAGCTCATAAGAACTTACTTCTTATTGCGACGCTGGTGGCGGGTCTTACGAAGCAACTTGCGGTGCTTCTTCTTGGACATGCGCTTACGACGCTTTTTGATAACTGAACCCATAGGATTCACCTCACTTACATTCGATACCCGGCATCTCTACCCATCGTAGATATGAGATGTTAGCTATCCGGGCGCGGTTTATACCGGTATAAACGCTTCTTAAAGACCAATTCAGGCATAAAAATGCCTGAACGGAAGAAAACGCTCTCTGTATAGAGTACAAGCATTCTCGAAATTTTCCGCATTCTGAACGAGATTCATGAACATTTTCTCGGATAAAAAGCTAAAATCTGGGTCTACATCTTCAAGAATGAGATGTAGACCTCAGATTTTAGGTGATGATGAGAAAGCTATCGTTTCTTCTTCTTTTTCTTTTGAATTTTTTTGTTGATGGTGTAGACCTTAGTACTCACTTCAGGTTCTTCAGATGAAACATCAGATTCTTGAAGTTCTTCGACAGTGGATCCTTCAGAAGTAGAAGGGTAGTCCTCTTCGAGGTGTTCTTCTTCTAAGGCACGCTGCTCTTTTCGCGAAAGACGTGGGGTCTCATCAATAATCTGAGGTTCTTTGGCGTCTTCAAAGGCTAGTTCGTACCCTTCAGGTGCTAACACCTGAGCTTCAGAATCGGAGGATAAAGATTCTGTATTTTCTTCGGGTTCGTTCTCTGTGCCCTGCTGGTGAGAATGTTGTTCTGTAGTGTTTTGGGGTTCTTCTGTCGTGTTGTGTTCGACAGCAGATTGACCTTGTTCAGGACGCACCCCAAAACCTAGCCAACGCCCAATAAAGTTTCCTTTCTTCTCTGTTGCAGAAGATGTTGGAGTCTCTAGCGCTGGCTCTTGTGGTTCTTCGATGCGAGGGTGTGATCCTGGCACAACTTTTCGTGCTGATGGCTTTGCTCGCAGGGTATCTGATGACGGTTGGGTCCACGATGTATCACCATTTTTGCGCACTTTGACAGGGGGTTCTCCGTGTGGAGTGCGATAAATAGGTTTGATAACCGTCGCGTGGACAGGAACGCTTACTGTCCCTCGTACTTTACGTGTACGTCCTGCTGTTGGAGCACGCAAAACATTGTGAACAGGTGGTTGAGGCTCATTCTGGACAACAGATTTTTTCTCCTCTGATACAGCAGCGACAGAAGAATGCTCAGAGCTTTGTTCAGCAGTTGAGGTGTTATCTGTTTCAGATGTTTTGCGGTGGGAGGGAGTTTCTTCTTGCGCAGAAGTCTCTGAGCTGTTTTCTTCACCGGTACTTATTGAGGTGTTCTCTTCAGCTGAAGTTCCCAGTTCTTGTTCTTCGGCAGAAACCTTATCTTTGCGTTGTTCTTTAGCGTACTCTTGTGCAAGAGTCCACCTTTGAACTTTCGGCTGTTCAGGGGAAGGTTCGCTCTCAAGATTCTCTGAGGCAGTATCCCCCTGTGGACTCGTTGTTTCGGCAGTAGTTGCCGGTGTAGTGCCAACATTTTCAAGAGCTTCGATGAGCGAAGGTGCGATAGCTTCTTCCCAGTGGTCGGGAATCAGGTCATCATCATCAATTTCGATAGGTTCCATTGCTACCACTGTTCCTGGTAATTCATGAGCAACAGCGGTTTCTTCATTGAGGTCAAGACTTGCCTCAGTGTATTGGCGTTCAATATTGGCGATGAGTAGTTGTTTCGCTAGCGTTGTGTCACGGTATCGGATAGCTTCAAGTAGTGCACGGTATTCTGCGCGTAGTCGAGTTGCTGTCGCGCTCCAGAGAGGGACACGTCCCATAATCGAGAGTAGATAGTCCGTAAGCGAAGTTCTCAGAGCCGTCATAAGCCCTGTTATGAGCTGGTTACCAGAGAGTTTCGTGAGAGCGATATGAAAATCTACTTCTAGTTGATGGAAGGTGTGGGGCGTGGTCCCCTCGTATTGCATCTTTTCAAGGATGCGTTCGAGCTCGTCCATGGCAGGGTTTGCTGGGTCTGCGTTTTCGATAGAGAACGTTTCAAGCAGAATACGTGTTTGGATGAGATCACGAATAGGGTAACGTGAGCTTGCCATATGTAGACGTAGGGCTGGGGTGACGGAGGCTGCCGGTTCACTGACGAGGTGAGCGATGATAGTTTTCCGTTTCCCCTCATAGAGTCTCAAAACTCCCATTGTTTCAAGGTATTTGAGTGCTTCACGGGTACTTGAGTGACTTGCTCGGATAATATCAGCAAGTTTTCTATCGTCGGGCAAGCTTTGCCCAAGGTGCAGTCTTCCTTCAAAAAGCTCTGTTTCAAGCCAGTTAAGAATTTTCTGGTACACAGACATGGATAGCTTCTACGTATTCTTTCAATAGTGATTCTAGTGAGGACGGCGACGACCCCAACGGGTCAGGGTCGCAAATAATCCGCGGGAGTCTGATGCGGAGTTATTCTGCGTTTCTGAAGAAATCTCAGCTGCAGTAGGAAGCGCTGGGAGAACCTCCATCTGAGAATTGTCTATTTCAGCAGATTCTGCGATTTTTTCTGGTTCTTGTTGCTTCTGAACTACAGGTTGTTCTTCTGGGGTTTCTTCTAACGTATTAGAAGAGGAATCCTCCGTGGAGAAATCTTGTGTTTCGTCGTGGTCTGATTCGTTGGGCGTCTCAGACTCGGGCTCTAACGGACGTGGCACAAAAGGCATCAACGGAGTAAAACTAATAGCGCTATGAGATTCTGATGTGTGTACCCGTTGTCGGGGGTCTCCAGGTTCACCGAATTCAAAAATATCAGGTGTGTACTCTTCATCGGGTGTTTGCTGTTCGTGTGATACGTCAGAGGACGCTAAATCTTGTTCTATTCTCTCAACGGGAGCCTTTTCACCAGCTGAGGCTACTGGTTCAGGGTCAGATTGTTGATCTGTATGCTCACTATTATTTGTAGCTGTTTGCGCCAGTTCAACAGTGTTTGAGACCTCATCGGTTTGCTCTTTGTCTGTTGTTTTATTCCAAGGGGTCAGAATGTTCAGTGTTTGGGTGTGGCATTGGTTGAGGCTGCTAATCCATTCCAGAACATTTTCGAGAGGTTCTGGGGTGAGAGAGTAAAAACGTTTCTGCCCTACTGCTTGGGTATCAACGAGTCCAGCATTTCTTAGAACTTTGAGGTGTTTAGAGACCGTAGGTTGACTCACGCCTAGCTCGTCTACCAGATCCCCAACTGGGCGTTTGCCTGCGGCAAGAACTCGTAGGATCTGACGACGGGTAGGGTCTGCAATTACAGCAAAAACGTCATCAATCATACATACATCATGACATATATACCTGTGGGCGAATGTATCGACACTAAGAGAGTAGTAATTCTCAGCAGGATTCAGCATATTTTGAGCTTAAAACCATGTATTCCACCCTATAAATATAGGCTTTGACCAGTGTTATTAGCATATTTCTACTCGCGTTTTCACCCTTCGAGGTTCTCAAGCTCAGCAAGAAAAGCACCTACTGATTTGCAGGTTCTTAGCCTATATCACAAGGATAATCCTCCTGTGAGAAAACATTGCGACTAAGCTACATATAGTCCCTTCATCCGAAGAAAGAGAGCGGCGTTGCGAGAACCAACACCTGCACACCCCAAAGAGACAGAGGGTGCACATACTTTATCGGCGATGCTCATTCGTTTCCGTGACCTCGTTGATGCCCTCATCGGCACCTCTCCTTCTCGCGTAGCAATTCTTGCCTTCGCGTTAGTTATCGCATTTTTTAGTGCGATGCTTGCATTGCCTATTTCTTCTCAAGACGGTCATGGGGTGGCTATCCACCACGCAATTTTTACCGCCACATCTGCGGTGACGGTCACGGGACTCACCACAGTATCCACCGCTGATCAATGGTCTTTTTTCGGTCAGTTGATGATTCTTCTAGCCTTCCAAATTGGCGGTCTAGGAACATTAACTATGACCTCTCTACTCGCCATGGCCGTCGGCAAAAAACTTGGTTTGCGTTCTAAACTGATTGCCCAAGAAGCAATGAATATCGGAAAGCTCGGAGAACTCGGCTCCGTATTACGCACCGTAGCAGTGACCTCAATTTCTATTGAGGCAACTATCGCGCTCATTCTTTTACCGCGTTTTATTCTGCTCGGAGAGTCCGTTAAGAACAGTATCTGGCATAGTATTTTTTATTCTGTCTCAGCGTTCAACAATGCCGGTTTTACCGCACATTCTCAAGGTCTTGTCCCGTATTCTCACGATTTATGGATTCTCATTCCCATTTGCATAGGGGTTTTTATTGGCTCTCTAGGGTTCCCGGTTATTTTGATTATGCAACAGAACCCTCTAGCTTTTAGCCGATGGAACCTCACCACCAAGTTGACCATCATTGGTACCGTCGCATTATTTTTTATCGGCGCTTTATTGTGGGGCTTCTTCGAATGGTCTAACGATAAGACCATCGGTGAGATGTCTCTAGGCGGGAAGATTATCAACGCTGTATTTGCTTCAGTTATGACACGTTCTGGCGGGTTTAACCTCGTAGAGATGAGCGACACGAACCCGATTACATTGCTCATTAGTGATGCGTTGATGTTTATTGGTGGAGGCCCCGCTTCTACCGCTGGTGGCATCAAAATTACAACAATTACCGTGGTAATTCTGGCAGTTCTTGCAGAGGCTCGAGGTGACCAATTTGTCATTGCCTTCAACCGCACCATTCCTGATTCGGTGCTTCGTATCGCCATTTCTGTGATTATGATGAGCTTCATTATTGTTTTCTTAGGCACCTCCATTATTGTGTTTCTTACGGATGAGCCTCTCGATATGGTAATTTTTGAAGTAATTTCTGCGTATGCAACCTGCGGGCTCTCTGTCGGGCTTTCGGCAAGGCTTCCTCCCGCTGGTATCTATGTGCTCTCTGTCCTGATGTTTATTGGGCGCATAGGTATTATTACTGTGGCAACCGGCTTAGCTTTGCGCTCTCGCCGTCGACTCTATAAATATCCAGAAGAAAGACCGATCATTGGCTAAACGCACCGTTCATAATGCACCCGTATTAGTAATTGGGTTAGGGCGTTTTGGTGCCTCTACCGCCGCCCAGCTACGACGTCAGAATAAAGAAGTTTTGGCGGTAGAAAAAGATGCCGTCAAAGTTCAAAAATGGGCGGGTCTGCTCACTCACGTCGTTGAAGCTGACGCTACAGATATTGACGCTCTGCGACAGCTTGGAGCTGGGGACTTTACGTCAGCTGTTGTTGGGGTGGGTACCTCTGTTGAAGCGTCTGTGTTGATTACCGCTAATCTTGTTGATTTAGGGATTGAACGTATCTGGGCTAAGGCTATTACCCCTGCACACGGAAAGATTCTCTCTCGTATCGGTGCCCACAATGTAGTGTTTCCCGAGGCTGACGCGGGTCGACGTGCAGCGCACCTCGTATCTGGTCGTCTTTTGGATTACATCGAATTTGATGACGATTTCGCGATTGTTAAAATGTATCCGCCGAAGGAGACTCAAGGATTTACTTTGGCAGAATCTGATGTACGTGGAAAATATGGTGTCACGATTGTTGGAGTGAAGTCCCCGGGTGAAGATTTCACGTATGCAACGCCCGACACAAAAGTAACGTCCAGAGATCTCCTGATTGTTTCGGGGCAAGTAGATCTTATTGAGCGCTTTGCAGCTCGTCCTTAACTCGTAAAAATAGCATTTTTTACGCTCTTACTAGGAGTTTTATTTAAATGTTCTATAGCTAAAAGACATTTTATTTAGCAATCGTCACATTTTTGCGGGTTGAGGTTGGCATATTTAAGGAAACATGCTTATGATAGTGTCACCTCTAAAGGTGCGAGTGATTACTGGACGGATTGCGAACCCGTTCAAAACAGCTTGCGCATTTAGCAACAAGGTGGTACCCCCTAAACCACCAGCTAAATGAGCGTGCTGATAATACTAATATCTCTAAGATATTGGTGTTCTGGAAAACGCCGGCTGATTCCCTACAGCCGGCGTTTTTCTGTTAAGTTTTTCAGCTCACCACACTTTCTGATATCCGGCGCAACGACACCAACGCCATCATCAGAATAAAGTGAAGCAACCTGTTCAAGATATCTTTCGTCATGAACGATTACAGAAAAAGCACAAAAGAAAGAGGTATTGCAAATATCTAGTACGCTATAGCTAGGTGCTTTACCCCTCCCACCCATGAGCAAAGTCGTAACTGGAATAATTCTTGCTATCGGCGGTACGTGGCGCTGATAGATATTACGTTCAGACAATCCACAACTTAGAGGTCACCATGAGGAACCTATACAACGCTATCTGCCGTTTTGATACACAACGCGTCAGAATATTGAGCCTATCTATCATTCTTTCCTTCAACGGACTATTCCTTTTGATACCATCCGTTAAAACAGGCCTACCCATCATTGCAGTCATCTCCGGACTCATGATAGGCACAGGTCTAGGCCTGTGCTATCTAGCTGTCCAATGGGATAAGAAAACAACAACCAATATAGTTTTGAGTGTATTCATAGCCAGCTCATCGACCGCAGTCATCTCGCTATTATTCCTTGCAACGCAAGGGAATCTATAAAGGCTGGTTCAAAAAGCCCTCTCGATACCCAAATATATAACTGTTGCAAATCATCGACTCGTCAAAAGGTCAAAGCACTCATGTTGGTGTTCTTGTTAGCGCACACTTAGCTTCATCTAGCTATTCTGCTAACGTGTCAACGTTCTTCTTAAGACCGAAAAGATTCACAACGCCCTCAAAACAACTTGTTATCAACAGGTAATACGCGTTTTCTTTGACCGCACAACGTTGTTTGACTCTTCTACGAATAATCACGAGTCATCTGAGCAGATTTCTGAGCACAAGCACGCATCGCCTGCTCAGTCATTTCTTCCAGCCCATTCTGACAAAAACTCTCAATAGCCTGCTCCGTCGTACCGCCGGGGCTCGTTACCGCACGGCGTAAAGCCACAGGATTCCCTTGTGCGCCCAGAAGTTCACCAGCACCACGAGCAGTCTGCACCGCTAGCTGTTCAGCTAGCTCAGCATCAAGACCTAACTTGATGCCAGCTTTCATCATCATCTCGGCTAATAAGAAAAAATAAGCGGGGCCAGAACCAGATACAGCCGTCACCGCGTCCATCTGATCCTCAGCGACCTCAAAAACTTTCCCTACAGTACCTAGAATCTTCAGAGCAAGCTCACGTTGCGATTCAGAGACAGAAGCACCACAAGAGACCGCAAGCACCCCACAGCCCACTTGAGATGGCGTATTAGGCATACAACGAATCACCGGCTGCCCAGCAGGCAACACATCAGATAACCCTTCTAAAGACACCCCCGCAGCCACAGAAATCACCAAAGTATCAGGCTCTAAAGCAGGAGCAATCTCACGCGCCATATCTAATATCGCATACGGCTTCACACCAAGAACGACTGCCTGAGCTCCGGCAACAGCCCGAAGATTAGCCTGAGGATCTTCAGCGACCGAAAAAACTTTAATCCCCTCAGAACCCTCTATTCCCCATGCTGACGAAAGACGCTGTGCACTGTGTTGCGAATATACGGTTGCTCGTACAGATGAAGAATCATAACCAGCGGCAATCAGTCCAGAAGCTATAGCACCATTCATCGACCCTGTTCCACAAAAAGTGACTATTGCACTCATCAGGTACTCCTTTAGGTAGTGTCAAAGACTCTCACGCCACGATGATTTATGACGTAACTACCACACAGCTTAGCCGAGCAAAGCCACAAGAACAGTGCCCTCACACCGATATTTCACGATAAGACGCACCCAAGAACCGTTCACAAGCCTCAAACGTTCACTCAAGACCCAAATGGCGACGAGCAAATTGCAGCGTCTCATACAACCACTCATCGCGTTCAACAGCTCCGCGAGCGCCACGAGTAGACACTTCTGCGCACACCACACCGTTCCACTGCTGTTGAGCTAAATACTCGAGAGTTTGCGCTACCGGTTGAGTGCCATATCCAGGGCGTAGATGTTCGTCAAGAACTTTTGTGCCGCTACCATCGGTCAAATGCACGTGCCCTAGACGATTTCCAATCTTTTTGACGTACTCTAAAGAATCAACCCCAGCAGCTGCAGCATGCGAAAAATCCCATGTCATCCACTGATAGTCAAACTCTGTTGGATCCCACCCTGGGGAATACATCTGCACAGATGCACCACCGGCACTCCACGGATACATATTTTCTACAGCAATTTTCACGTTCTCTTGCTCAGATATTTCACGAACACCGTGAACAAAATTTTTAGCGTACAGACGCTGCCACCGAAATGGAGGGTGGGCAACGATGACATCAGCTCCAACGGCTTTCGTCATTTTTGCGGCCATCTGCATTTTGTTCCAAGCACGCCCCCACACTTGTTGAGTCAACAACAAGGTGGGAGCATGAATAGCAGATATCGGAATCTGATATTTCTGAATAAGATCACGAAGATCATCCGGCTCTTGAGAGATAGCATTTCCGGTCACCATCACCTCAATGCTGTCATACCCCAAATCTGCGGCAGTAGAAAACGTTTCAGGCACCCCCAGCGGGAAAAGACAGGACGTAGACAATGCGATACCTATATGAGGGGCTTTGTTATCTGCCATCGTAGGTGATCCTTTGCATCAGAGGGGCTTACAAAGATGCTCCTTGGCTAGGACTCAGAAGTTTTCTTCGTCGTGCTAGCTTTCTTTGTGGTGCTCTTCTTCGCTGTAGTTTTCTTTGTGGTGCTCTTCTTCGTAGCGGTCTTTTTTGTCGTAGAACGCTTACGCTGTACGGGCCCCTTGGCACGTTTTTGAGCTAATAGCTCAACCGCGCGCTCATGAGTGATGGACTCAATCGTATCCCCGCGAGGAACAGTAATGTTTGTTACCCCGTCAGTGATATAAGGACCAAAACGACCATCTTTAATCACAATTTTCTTCTCAGAAACAGGGTCAACACCCAGCTCCGCCAAAGGAGGTTTCGCCGCCGCACGACCACGCTGTTTAGGTTGCGAATAAATCTCTAACGCCTGCTCAAGAGTAATCGTAAAAATTTCTTCCTCAGAGCCAATAGAACGAGAGTCGCTCCCCTTCTTCAAATACGGGCCAAAACGACCGTTCTGCACCGTGATATCTTCGCCCTCAGCATCCTGCCCAAGCAGGCGAGGAAGACTCATCAGCTGCAAAGCCTGCTCTAAAGTCACTGTTGCCAAAGACATTGAAGAGAACAAAGAGGCTGTACGAGGCTTCTCTGGTTTTGGTTTCTTCTTAGGCTTCGGGCGACCATTCTTATAATATTCCACCGGCTGAGCATCCATCCACGCCTGAATTTCTTCCTCAGACATTTGAGGAATTAACTCGGTAACGTACGGACCAAAACGGCCGTCACGAGCAACGATGGTACGCCCCGTCTCGGGGTCTACACCCAGTTCACGACCGTCAGATTTGCCCTGTTCGAGAAGCTCTTTAACTTTTTCAGCCGTAAGCTCATCTGGGGCAAGATCTCGCGGAATATTTGCACGAATAGGGTCTGAAAGTTCACCGGTTTCTTCGTTAACGGTTGGCTCAGTCTCGAGATACGGCCCATAGCGTCCCACGCGAACGTTAACGCCATCAGAAACTTCAATAGAGTTAATGGCACGGGCGTCGATATCACCAAGGTTATCGACAATAGGTTTCAACCCGCGTTTATCGCCACCACCAAAATAGAACTGTTCAAGCCATGTAGCGCGCTGTTGCTCACCACGAGAAATACCGTCGAGGTCTTCTTCCATCTGAGCGGTGAACTCATAGTCTACGTACTTACTAAAGTGTTCTTCTAGTAGACGCACCACGCTAAAAGCTGTCCACGAAGGAACCAAAGAACCGCTACGGTTCTCCACATAGCCACGGTCAATAATTGTTGAGATAACAGCCGCATAGGTTGAAGGACGGCCAATACCCAATTCGTCCATAGCCTTGACAAGAGAAGCCTCCGTATAACGAGGAGGAGCAGAAGTATCGTGGCTAAGAGCTGTAACATCTTGAGCTGTTAGCGCATCTCCTTCAGCCAATTGAGGTAGACGCTTATCTTCTTTAGCTGAGGCAGTATCTTCAGCGTTACGTGAAGCGTCTTTACCTTCTTCATACGCAGCGAGGAAGCCACGGAAGGTAATGACTGTACCGGAGGCACCGAATTCCACGTCATGTCCGTCACGAGAAGTAGCAGAAATACGAACTGAAGCAGTAGAGCCCTTAGCGTCAGCCATTTGAGAAGCCACTGTACGCTTCCAGATGAGCTCATACAAACGGAACTCATCTTGGCTTAGTGAGCCTTGAACTTCTGCCGGTGTGCGGAAAGAATCACCGGCAGGACGAATCGCTTCGTGAGCTTCCTGCGCATTCTTTGATTTAGACGCGTATACACGTGGCTGTGAAGGAACATATTCAGAGCCATAGAGTTCTGTCGCTTGAGCACGAGCAGCAGAAATAGCCTGTGTTGAAAGAGCAACAGAGTCGGTACGCATGTAGGTGATATAACCGTTTTCGTAAAGACGCTGAGCAACCTGCATCGTCGAACGAGAAGAAAAACGCAATTTACGGGCTGCTTCTTGTTGCAAGGTTGAGGTGGTAAAAGGTGCAGCAGGACGACGTGTATACGGTTTAGTCTCTAAACTTCGAACGCTAAAAGCGGAGCCGTCAAGTTGCTCGGCAAGAGAACGGGCTTTCTGCTCATCAAGGTGTGCCACTTTCGTTGCTGCCGCAGGTTTTAATGAGCCGTCGTCGTTGAAGTCTTTACCGGTGGCAACGCGAGCGCCGTCGACTGAAACCAGTTTTGCGGAGAATGTTTCTTCAGCTGAGGTACAGAATGTTCCGCTTAGGTCCCAGTAGTTAGCAGAACAGAACGCCATACGTTCGCGCTCGCGTTCGACGACGAGTCGAGTTGCTACGGATTGAACACGTCCAGCGGATAGCCCTGGTGAGACTTTGCGCCAGAGCACTGGTGAAATTTCGTAACCGTAGAGGCGGTCGAGTACTCGTCGTGTTTCTTGAGCGTCTACAAGGTTATTGTCGATGTCACGAATTTCGTCAAATGCGCGGTTAACGGCTTCTTTGGTGATTTCGGGGAAGGTTAAACGGTAGACAGGAACAGTGGGTTTAAGAACTTGTAGTAGGTGCCATGCAATAGCTTCTCCTTCGCGGTCACCATCGGTTGCGAGGTAGAGCGCGTCAGAATCTCGAAGTTTGTTTTTGAGTTCAGCAACTTTCTTCTTTTTATCAGCGTTGATGACGTAGTACGGTTCAAAATGATCTTCGAGGTCTACAGCGAACTTACCCACTGAAGTTTTTTTGAGTTTTTCAGGAAGTTCAGATGGTTGAGGGAGGTCTCGGATATGCCCCATGGAGGATTCCACCTCATAGGCGCTTCCCAAGTAACCGCTAATGGTCTTCACCTTAGAGGGTGATTCTACAATGAGCAGGGATTTACCATGTTCTGCTGTATTTTGAGCCTTGGTTGGCACTTTGCTCCTTGACCTGTGTGTTGTAAGTTCTTGAGATAATGTTCGATGTCAATGATGACTCAGCATAACAATAGCGCAGATTATCTGTCATTGTTCAGAGCCGGCACCTTTTCAGAAGTTTTTGAAGCAGTTATCGATTCATCTCATCTAGCGGTACGATGCTCATTTGTCGCCCCGAGATTTCTTCAGGAATGACTTCAACCCAGTTCATAATACGTGGGTCTGCTAGGAATGATTGTGCTTTGTGTTCGGCTGTAAGGTTAATGTCGTGAGGGTACCATTGTGCGGTGCCATGAATGATGACTGATTTCACGATATCTTGGTGTACTTCCCCTACTTCAAAGGCAACTTGTCTGCTGACCACGATAGATGAGAAGGTCTCTTCTGCACGCGCCTGAAAAAAGATGTGTCCCCGTTCGACCACGTATTTGACGGTGAAGATGTCAATACGGTGCCCTACTTGTAGGGAGAGCCGACCGATATTGTGAGAGTTGATGAGCTTCCAGCACATCTCTTCTTCAAGAGTGGTCAGAAGTTGTGGAGGGTTCGTTTGTTCTGCCATGTCGCCAATCTAATCTGCTGAGGTGAACCGGAGGAATCCTTTTTCAATCAGTTCACGAATATGCTGGATAAGTTTTTCTCGTGGGGTGCCATCTTCCCACTCTAGTAGCACGGCGAGCGCGCCGAGTATTTGTTGGACGCTCAGTTCTCCATCGCAGGCAGAGACGAAGCCAGCGAGTTCAGTTGATTCGAGGATTGTTCGACGGAGCCCTGCTCCTTCACGTAGCAAAATCACTCCTGGGTGTTCTGCTCCGGGTCGGGCGTGTCTTTCTTCTGTAACGTCTTGTGCAACTTCTAAATGAGCGTGTAGGAGTTCTTCTGAGGTGAGTTGGTTTAACTGGTCGTAGAGTTCTATTGCTTCAGTGATGAAGGGGGCAAGAGGTTGTTGTATGGGGTAGGTGATTTCTTCGTAGCGTTGTAATGGTTGGTGCGTTGGGGTGGAGGGTGCTGGTTTTCGAAGCCATAACATACCAAGCCCAATGGCTGTGACTTGTCGTTGCGCGAAGTCAAGGAGGTAGTTCTTGTAGGCTTGTTCATAGTGTTGCAGGTCGCGTTGTTCGCTGGCGTCTTTGAGCCAAGTCTCTGCGTATTGTTCTGGGCTGAGGGTTTCTCGTTGGATGCACCATACATCAAGTTCGTTGTTGACCCATTGGCGTACTCTGCTGTCCCATTGTTGAGAGTCTTCCCAAATTTCCCAGTTAGCGAGCATTTGAGCTCGCCCATTCGGGGCGAGGATTGCGGGGAGCTCATTCAACAGGGTTTGGACGAGTTGGTCTCCGGCAAGACCACCGTCACGGTAGGTGAATTGGTCTTCTGGTTTTTCTTCTGCTGTGCGCGGCGTAATAACAAAAGGCGGGTTAGAGACCACGAGGTCGAATTTTTGCCCTTGTACGGGTTCGGTGAGTGAGCCTTTGTAGAGGCTGACTCTGTTGTGCAGGTTATGTCGGTCAACATTGAGTTCTTTAGCGTTGAGCAGGATGTTGAAGCGGGTGAAGGCTAAGGCTCGTTCGGAGATGTCAGTAGCTGTGACGTGTTCTGCGTGAGAGAGCAGATGGAAGGTTTGGATACCGCATCCGGTACCAAGGTCTAGGGCACGTTTGATGGGGGTGCGTTCGGTGATTTGAGCCAGCGTTAAAGAGGCTTGCCCGATACCTAGGACGTGGTCTTTACGCAGGGCGCCGGAACGCTGATATGCTCGCACGTCGGAGCTGACCCAAAGTTCGGTACCGTCATCTGCGCCGTGCGGTCTGAGGTCGAAAAGAGCGCGATATTGTTGGGGCGTTGATTCTTCAACGAGGTTGAGAGTTTTCAGCAGGGGTAGGGCGTCCTCCCCTAGTGCTTGGTTGAGTTCTGTTTCGGTGCATTGGCGTCCTAGCATAAAGAACCCAATAAGGTATGCCAGAGCTTGTTCTTCTGCGGTGGATTGTTGGTCGCGAAGAATGTGTTCAACACGAATTTTTCCGGGAACGATTTGTTCACGCGTTATGGCTTCTGTTGCGGCTAGGCCTAGAAGTTCTGTGATTGCGTCGTTGTAGTAGCGTGTTTGGTCTAGTCTTTGAGCCAAGGATTCTAGTGCGTTGAGGTCATGGCTGTGGGGGGCGTTCGTTGTTTGGGAAAAATTTTCGGTCATCACGTTCATCATTCTGGCATATCTTAAGGTTCGGTGTGTTTTGTGTGTCTGCGGTTAGGTGGTTTCGTGAAGAAAAGAACAAAAAGTTTTATTTTTTAAGGTTGTCTCTTTACTGCAAAATGGATATATCACTTTTCGACTAGGAGATATATCATCATTAATTTTTTAATATCTTTGTTCTATAACTTTAATACCTTATGAGACACGGAAGACGTAAAGAATTATTAACAAAACACCTAGTCAGAAAAATATTAAGAAATTTTTTTCAATATTAGTATTCTGACACTAAAGAATAGTTGTGGTTTAACGTACACTATCGGTATGGCAGATGCACAGAATGTAGAAAATATCAAGAAATCTATTGCAGACTGGCAGGCAAAGCTCGACGCTGGCACAGGTTTCTCTCCAGAAGTCGTTAAAGAGATTATCGCTAAGCTGCAAGAAGATCTTCGTAAGGCTGAAGAAGCCTAAACATCTTGGACGGCACGTGTGCCATCAAGAACAGAAGTCCCAGTAGGACCTACTCACACAGGTGATAGCTCCCTACTGGGACTTTCTTATATCGCTAGTTCTTAGCGTTCTCACACGTCACCGTGTAGATAACGTCGCCGCCGGGGTAGCGTTTATTCCCGTTACACCCGCCCACACATACATTCGATAATCAGAAGAATCTACATCACCAGGCCCATACACTTCGAGACGAACACCCGTTGGGATCAAGGCTTTAGAAGGAATAAACCGTGAAGCAAGAACATCAAACCCCTCGTCTATGGTGTTCTGCTCTGCCCCGTTGATAAGAACCGTAGCATACATCGAGCTAGGAACAATCACACCAGTAAGACCGAGAGCAGAAACCTCAGCAATACTACGTACGATATAGCCGGCAGTATATGTAAGCCCCGTATCCTCAGCGTCAGGCATTATCACACCAACACGTTGCGATTTCTCTAAAGAGCTACGTTTTTCCACCCCAAGATGGTCGTTTAGCTGCTGCCAAAGCTGCCGAGTATTAGTCTCAGGCGTTAACGGAACATTGATTCCAGCAACAAGAAAAGTGTTGTATTCAATGAGCGACGGATCTGTCATATTTCTATCCTTAGTTCTCTGCCTCAAACGCCTACCATAACCAAAAGGTGTTCAAAGCCAAAGAATTTCTAGGCTAAGAACACCTTAAGGAATCTATATTCTCCGTGAATTATGCGTCTACTAGAGCTGTTTTTCCTAGGGCTTTCGCAGAACAATCCGCACATAAGAGAACAAGATCGCGTTTACCTTCAACATCGAGGTTTTCAAAGGTGTTAGAAGGTGCACCACAATGTTCACATTCTCCGATGGTGACAGTATCTGGCGAAAATTCAACGTGCATACGCTTATCGAAAATATACATGGACCCTTCCCATAGACCAGAGTCTCCGTATTTTTCTCCATAGCGGACGATGCCACCATCAATCTGGTAAATCTCTTTAAACCCACGGTTTTTCATGAGGGCTGAAAGAATCTCACAACGAATACCACCAGTGCAGTAGGTGACTACTGGTTTATCTTTGAGGTCATCGTATTTACCAGATTCAATTTCACGGATAAAGTCGTGCGTTGTTCGTACGTCAGGAACAACCGCATTTTTAAATTTACCGATTTTAGCTTCGAAAGCGTTGCGTCCGTCAAAGAACACTACTTCGTCTCCGCGCTCTTCAACCAGCTGATTGACTTCTTCAGGTTTAAGATGAACGCCTCCACCGACAACGCCGTTCTCGTCAACGACAAGTTCGTCAGGCGCGCCGAAAGCAACAATTTCGTCTCGAGCTTTAACCGATAGACGAGGGAAATCAGAAGCAGACCCATCAGACCATTTAAGTTCGAGCTTGCCAAAGCCGGGGTATTGGCGGGTTGTTTTTCCGTACTGTTTGAGAGCGTTAATATCGCCACCGAGAGTACCGTTAATACCGTGCTTAGAGATGAGAATACGGCCAGTAAGACCAAGTTTCTCGCAAAGTGCACGTTGCCATAGCATCACGGCAGTAGGGTCACCCACTGGTGCGAAGCAGTAATATAAAATAATTCGTTCTTGAGCCACATCTTCATTTTAGACACTCACAGGGCTGGGGTGTTGTAACTGAACGAACAAAAAGTATGAGCAATTTATAGGTTTTTCGACACCTCTGGCGAACCTGCACGACTAGTCGCTTCTACCTCATGAAGCCACGAGAATGCTCCATTTACTGGCACTCGCACCCGAATATCAACTGAACCGGGTTGGTGCTCAACGATCACGCAATGGACCCATGTCGCACCCTGCGCCTGTCCTACACGTTCTGCAATATTGCATGGTTCCCCAGCCCGTAAACCTCGCAAAGTATCTGCAGCGGCAAGGGCTGAAAGGTCTGCTGCACGCATTGCACGGTATTTACTGTGATAGATAGAGGCGACACCTGCAACACCAGCAAACATGATGAGCAAAACACAGATGATGCCCACCGCAAGAACCGTCCCTGAACCTCTATCAGAGCGTTCTTTGGCGAGATCTCGTTCTGCCTCATATAGGCAATCATCTCGTTGAGTCATCATGATGACCCAACACTTTTTTCTGCTGTTCCTTGCACTCTCGATTCGAGCGTCCACCCTGTTATTTCACCGAATATGCCAGGGGCTGGACGACTCACATACACCGTGTAGTTATTTCCCTGTTGTTCTATCCGAACTGAAGCATCAGGGGCATTCTGTTGAGCAACCCGAAGAATATCATCACGGTCTTGCCCTCGTACGACAGCCCGCAAAGCAACACGTGCACAATCTTCTAACTGCATTTGACTTACACCAAACGAGGAAGCCCCTAAAACAAATGCGAGGACAAAAATGACAGCAGGTAGCGCTACTGCAAATTCAGCGGTTATAGCACCTTCATCTGTTTGATGAGTTTTCACGGGGATTCCTCGTTCTCTTGCGAATAGATATTCACGGTATCTGGTGTTGTGTTTATCAAAGCGACGTCGGCTCGTAGACAAGTATTTTTCTTGTCTACGAAGCCACTTGTTTTGTCTTAAGACATTCCGGTAGATAATGCGCTCTGAACAATACCTAAGAGTAGATTTCGCACTTCATCAGATTTCAAAATGGCAACGAGCAAACCGGCGAAACCCACCGCAGCTAACATGACAATGCCATATTCTGCGGTAGTGGCCCCTGCCTCACCATCGTGAAGAAGGTCTACAGAGTCCGTTACTTTTCGCTCTCTTGTCTGCATGGTGGATGATGGATGTCGTTCAGAGGTAGGGGTAGAGTTCGGTTCTGGTGTAAACATAGTGTTCTCCTTGATATAGATAACGGTTGAAAAAGGAACAGGCTAAAAGCCCAAGGACGGGATTAAAGAAATCAATAAAGGAATCACCCCTAAACAGATGAAGGAAGGTAAAGAGCATAGCCCCAAGGGAAGAACGAGCCGTACACCTAGTTTTTGAGCTTGTTGCTCCGCATGACGGTATTCTTGACGACGCAACCTGTCTGATACCACTTGAAGAATCTGTGCACTGGGGGCACCTGTTGCAGCAAGAAAACCCAAGCTTTGTTCGAGGACAGTAAAAGGTGCTCTATTCGGTACGTTCTGCCAGCTATAAGACCACGCATAACCTCGATAAAGCTGTTGGATAACCTGTTGTATCTCATGCGCACTGTCTTCTTGTCGAAGCACTTCATCATAGAGTTGAGCAATATACTCAAGTACTTGATGAAGCCCTAGACCGGCTTCTAACATCACCGTGCATAAATCAATGACTAAAGCATCTGGTATGGTGCGATTTTCTTGAGAGGTTGAAGTTATCAGTGAGCTATCTGTTGGAGGTGTAGCCTTTGAGCAAGGTTTAGTAGTTGGGGACTTGTTTCTTAGTGGGTTTTTGAGGAACATGGTTGACCTTTCTGCGCTTGAGCAATGAGTTTAGAAGTCCATAGGCGTCCAGCTAAAGCTAGCCATAACCCCATCAGACTTAGCAGAATCCCTCCCCATGTTTGGGTTAGGATTTCTATAGGTTTGGCACCCATCAATGCGCCCAACGTTAAACCGAGGGCAGGAAGCCACGAGAGAATTGTTCCTGTTGTTTGTGGTGCAGCCATCGCTGAACGTCGTGACTGATCCAGGTCTATTTCACGTTCATAAAAACGCGCTAACCTCTCGATAGCTTGAGCAATAGGAGCACCTGTTTTTTCTGCGATATACCAACACGAAATTAGCTCTAAACACCGCTGATAAGAATAAGAACGTGCAAGAGATAGGTCTTTAAGAACAGTTACCATCGGAGCCCCTGTATATGCTGCTTGATACATCCGTTGTAAGAGACGTATAGCATCTTCTAAGGCAAGGTAATAGGCTCGTTGCTCTCGCCGTGAAAAGAGAATGTGCGTTTGAGTATGGAGCGGATGTTCACTCAATAAGTTCTCAATGTGTTGGTGCACTGTCTTGAGAATGTTCGGTAGGCGTAACCCCGCTCGAAGTAAAGAACTCATACGCCACGTCATATCTGGCCATAGTTCTTGTTCTTGAACGCTGGGTGTGGTGCTTTCTAAAAGATAGTTTTTCCGACGTTGAGGAACCATATTTTTCAACTGTTGCAGCATAGAGGGTTCCTTTGAACGGTTAAGGTATCTATTTGGGCGTTGCCTTGCTCGGTAGTGATATCTTGTGCAGTGTCTTGAACAGTTTGGTCACGCCAGCTGGCATATTGTTCAAGGAAGATGTGTCCTTCTTCAGACCACATTTCGCAAGAATTTGTACCTTCAGAAGGCGCTGTATATAGCGAGCGTGTTTGAAGTTTCCCATGAGTAAAAACGAGGGTTGAGATGTTGCTCAAAATCCTTTGTTGTCCCCGACGGCTCAGATGAATGATGTAGTCGATTGCGGTATCGGCTTGTAGGCATACAGCGTTTTCGTGCAAATTTCCCATGGCACCCATAGCCATAAGACGTGCCGGAACGGCTTGGGCAGAATTTGCGTGAAGTGTTCCGCCCGCTCCGGTGTGTCCGGTGTTCATTGCGGTGAGCATGTCAATGAGTTCTGCACCACGGCATTCTCCGACGACGAGTCGGCTAGGACGCATCCTTAAAGCATGACGAATAAGAGTGCTGAGAGTGACTTCCCCTTTGTTTTCGCTGTTATGTTGTCGTGTTTGCAAAGAGATGACATGTGGGTGGGTGGGACGTAGCTCTGTTGAGTCCTCAATAATAATGAGACGTTCATGCTCCTGACATTCTGAGAGCATAGCGTTGAGCAGTGTTGTTTTTCCGCTTCCTGTGCCACCGCTAATTAAGAAGTTAGCGCGGAGAGAAAGAATATAACGCAAGATATTTGTAAGTTGAGGGTCTAACATTCCTTGCGTTTCTAGTTCTGCCAGTGAGAACCGTTGAGATGGTTGCACACGTATAGAAAGGTGTGTGCCTCGTTCACATAGCGGTGGTAGTACCGCGTGGATACGATGTCCTCGTGGATTCGTAATATCGGTGCTGAGGTTGCTTTCATCAAGTCGTCCTCCACCAGCTACGATTAGTCGTGTTGCCAAGGCTCGTATTTCTTCTTCGCCGTCAAAGGTAATGGTGGTGCGTTGGAGAGTTCCTGACTTTTCGATCCATACTTCTTGCGGTCCATTGACGTAAATATCGCTCAAGCCTTTTTCATAGAGTAGGGGCTCGAGTTTTCCTAGATGGAAGATGTCGTGTTCTGAAGTGATTTCTAGGTCAGAAAATATGGGTGAGGTGTCTAGCCGTTCCGTTGTAGTGTGCTGTTCTGGTCGGAACTTTTTGAGGAGCATCATTTCGTGCTGGTATGGTGGGGTTTTCACGGGTGCACTATCCTCCTAGACCTGGATATTCGTTGCTGTTTATACATTGAGTCTTCTCGTTGTGGAGCAAGAAAAGTAGTATCAGAGCACAATCTGTGGATAGAGCAGTACCGTAAGAGAAGAGTTTTGAGCTGGTTAGGAGTTCTCCACAACTATAGGGTGAGAAATTTCTAGAGTTTAGGCATAATAGTCATACATTTATGCGTTTTAAACAGCAGAACGGCCCCGCTATGATGGCAGGGCCGTTCTCAGTGATATTTTGGGACCTGTTTTTACACCTTGTATAACAAAAGTTGAGAGGATAAGGCGCTATGCGCTTAGAGTCCATCCTCGTGCCCGTAGCTCTTGACGTGTTGCACCTTGAAGAAAAGCTAGATGCAAACGTTCCCGCCCTGTAGCAAACTCATATTTGAGCAGTTTAGTTGCTTGGGCTTCGTCAGTTTCTCCCTCACCATAGCTAGGGCAAAGGTCCGCTACGGGGCATACCCCACAGGCAGGTTTACGTGAATGGCAGATTCTTCTGCCGTGATAAATCATTCGATGAGAAAGCATTGTCCAGTCTTTTGGTTCAAAGAGCGCTGCAACATCTTTTTCTACACGTTCAGGGTCTGTTGCTTCAGTCATTCCAAAACGACGCGCTAAACGACCAAAGTGAGTATCTACTGTCAGCCCGGGCATTCCAAAGGCATTACCCATGACGACGAAAGCAGTTTTACGACCGACTCCAGGTAAGATAACAAGTTCTTCGATAGTATGGGGCACTTCTCCGTCGTAACGTTCCAGCAATTCTTGAGCTAACCGTACGATAGCTGAGGCTTTAGAACGATAGAATCCCAAAGGCTGTACGATGTTCTCAATCTCGGCTAAAGAAGCTTGTGCCAAAGCTAATGCATCAGGATATGTGGCAAAGAGTGTGGGGGTAACGCTGTTAACTCGTACGTCTGTCGTTTGTGCAGAAAGGACAGTAGCGATTAATAGTTCAAACGGGTTGGTGAAATCTAGCTCTGCCACAGCATAGGGGTAGGTGTCGTCAAGGATACGTTTGATTTTTCGGACACGACGTTTTTTCCCCAGCTCACTTTCTTGAGTACGTGAGCGACGACGCGCCGCTTTTTCTGCTTCAAGGACGGACACTGAACGAATGTGCAGAAGTTCTTGTTCTTGCTCTGTTAATGGGGTGTTATCTGCCTGCTCTTTCACCTTTTTAGCCTACCTGTTCTCTTCTATGGAGTTTTTACGTGCTTGCGGTGTTCAATCTTTTTACGAGGTAAATCACCTCAACCTATAGTTTTAGAAGTATTGTTCTGATTCTCCAGTTGCTCTCGTAGAATGGTGTTATGACTCAGCAACGTATTTTTGTTCTCAACGGCCCTAATCTTAATCTTTTAGGACAGCGTAAACCGGAGGTCTATGGGACGAGCACGTTGAAAGACGTTGAACTCTCTCTGCGGCAACGTGCACAAGAATATGGCTTTGCACTTGAGTTTTTACAGACGAATCATGAAGGTGTTTTAGTAGATCAGGTGCAACGTGCACGCGCTGAGGCTGCTGGAATCATTATTAATCCCGCGGCGTATACTCATACGTCGGTCGCTTTACATGATGCGCTTGAGGCTGTGGATATTCCGGTGGTAGAAGTCCATCTATCGAATATTCATCGTCGTGAACAATTTCGGCATCATTCTTTTGTATCACTTCAGGCAACAGCTGTTTTTGCTGGAGCTGGTGCTTATGGGTATCTGCTTGCCTTAGATTTTCTTGCACATCATTTAGGTAAAGATACCGCATCATAAAATATTAGGTTTCAGATACCTGTGGTGTGCCCCTTATCTTAGTGGTGTACTCGGCATGTGCCGGTCAGTACAGCTTGAGGCGTTTCAGGAATATTTGCTAAGGCCTCTTTGATGGTTGTGGCTGGAATTGCGTAGCCTATTTTGTCTCCGGCGACAGAACGAGCAAAGACCATCCCCACAGCTTCTCCATTCTCAGCGATGAGGGGACCTCCAGAGTTACCGCGAACAATATCTGCATTGATTTGATAGAGGTACTTCACACGAGATAGTTCTTGAGTTTCTGCTTCGATATTTTGGATATTTCCAAGTGCTCTCACACTTGCTGGAGTTATCGTATAAGGCCCACCGCCGGGATAGCCTAAGACGGCAAGAGCCGTTCCAGGTGTTGCATTTTCCCCGAGGGGGATTCCCCTAAGGTTGAGTGCTGGCGCGTAGAGAACGGCGATGTCTTCTTCGTGGTTGTAGTAAATAGGTGTTCCGCTCACGCTGTATCCGTCTCGTTTTTCGAGCAGAATTTGTCCTGCTCCTTGTACAACGTGTGCGTTGGTGAGAACGTACCCGTTGGATGAGACGAACCCGCTACCTTCTGAGGTGTACCCACAGCGAGGGGAATATCCATGAATTTTTACGACAGAGATTCCTGCGTCTTGGATCGTTTCACTCAGCTGTTCAGTGGTGGGAAGTTCTGTGGGTATTGCTGTTGGAAGTAACCCTGGAAGGGCTTGCCCCAAGATTTCTGGCATGTTTGGGGTAGAGCCTTGCGCTGTCTCAGAGTTGTCTATGCCGGTGGTTTTGTATAAGGTGCGGGTGAATCGGTCTTGTAGGGTGTAAATACTTTCTTTAACCGGTTCTGGTGTGTGTTCCAATAAATATGTGATGACTTTTGAGTTATTCATGTTCTGTGTGATGCTGGGAATGCCAAGCGGGAGCATCATGAGAACAACAGTCAAAAGGAGGAATAGGTAGACAACGGCGTTGCCTATTGCCCCGAGAATTCTGTTGATAGGGCGTAGAACGCTCAGCCCAAAGAGTGTTCTTAGGAGTGTTGTCAGTATAGAACCGATGAGTTTTCCGGCGAGGAGGAAGAGTATCAGCGCGAGAATATATCCTAGTTCGTGCAGTTGTTGAGGCAGATTTTGACGTATCCATGGGAATCCGAAAGCAAAGGCACACAGTAATGCGATAAATGTTGCAATAAGGTTGATGAGGATGCCAATGAATCCACGTCGTGCACCTGAAATCATACTCAACAGCAGCAGCCCTAGCAGACCGATATCTAGAATCGTCAAATCCATAATATAACGCACCTTGTCAGACGTGGTTTTATAGGTATTCGCTTGAAATACTCACTCATTATTGTTGAGGTTTTAACGGTACTGGATATCTGGCGATACGGATGTGTTTCACTCTATTTTTACCGTTTTATTGAGTATCTTTTAGTATCTATTAAGAAATCTCTTGGTGGGTTTGAGCTGTACATTGAGAGTTTTTACGGTAGTCTCATTATTGATTATGTCACACCATTTTATGGCACTGAGTGGTTCGAGCGTTATACTTGTCAGTCGGCAAACCCTAAGAATGGGTGGCTTGTAAAAAAATTATCTCAATTCTTGAGGAGAAAAATGGATATCGAGGTTCTACGTCGGGCACCTTTATTTGCCTCACTCGACGACCAAGCTTTTGCAGCACTCACTGAAGACATCACTGAAGTTGATCTCTCCCGCGGAGCCACCCTGTTCTACGAGGGTGATCAGGGCGATCAGCTATACTTCATCATTTCCGGAAAGATTAAACTTGGACGTACTGCTACAGATGGTCGCGAAAATCTTGTAGCAATTATGGGTCCTGGTGAAATTTTCGGTGAGATGGCACTCTTTGATCCTTCACCACGTTCCACCAGTGCAACCGCTGTCTCTGAAACTCGCCTTGCTGGGGTCAAGCATGAATCTTTGCGTAAGGCCATGGAAAAATCACCTCAGATTTCGGTGCAGGTTCTTCAGGCGTTGGCTCGTCGTTTACGCCGCACCAACGAAAACCTTGCTGACCTTGTCTTCTCTGACGTTCCCGGTCGTGTAGCAAAGGCTCTACTTGATTTGGCTGACCGTTTCGGTCGCCCTGCAACCGACGGTATTCTGGTTGCTCACGAGCTGACTCAGGAAGAATTGGCTCAGCTTGTTGGCGCATCTCGCGAAACCGTCAATAAGGCTCTTGCGGAGTTCGTCTCTCGCGGTTGGATTCGCCTTGAGGCTCGCGCTGTTGTTATCTTGGATCTTCAGCGTCTACGTAATCGTTCCCGCTAAAAAGATTCTAAATATTTTTTGAGGATACGTTTATGGGGTGGTAGAGAAAAATTTTTCTCTACCACCCCATATTTTTAGAATCTAGCTTAGAGGTTTAAAACTCAGTTTCCTCTAGTTGCCTACAAAGAGCATTTTTGTCTGTTCTTTGGTTTTTGAGGCAGCGTATATTTGAGGAAATATTCTCCGTCTTGTTCGACCACTTCAGCTTTTTTAGGAAGTACCTCCCGTTTTTTTGCAAGGTACGCTACTGAGGTATTAACTGCTGCAAGATCTTCGAGAATACACAGCGTGGCTGGAACAATGAGCTGTTGTAGAGTTTTTCCTCGAGTGCGTTCATGTCCGATAGTATCGCCCAATACTGTCGTTTCTTGGTGTTCAAGAAGCTCACGTACGTTCACCCAGTCACCCCATAGCCCTTTTGAGGCAAGAAGTTTGGGGTGTTGTCCAACCGGTGCAACGCTAGCAAAATAATGGGTGTCATAGCGTTTATGACGAAAATCTGGGGACTGCCAACGTGCGATCGGACGCAAGAGGTCTGTTCTTAAGGTCAGGCCTCGTTTTGTGAGGTAATCAGCAAAACTTTGGTCGCATTGAGAGATAGCTTCACGCGCAGACATCAAATCTAGTGCTTCAGAGGATGTCTCAACAGTACTTAGTTCATCGCGTCCGGCGAGAAGCATTCCTGTTTCTTCAAAAGATTCTCTCATCGCACCAACAACTGCAGCTTGGGTCGATACAGGGTCTTCTTGTTTGAAAGCGGTAGACCACGTTTTGATGTCTGGTCCAATCCAGGCAAGAGGATCTTGATCACTAGGGATGCATAGCCCTCCAGGGAATGCTAAATCACCTAATGGAGAGTGTTCTGAGCGAAGTGTCAGAATTGTTTCAAGGCCTTCTTTTCCATCTCGGACAAAGACCACAGAAGCAGCAGTTTTAGGTTGGCATGGGGTATGTTGACGGTCGTCTAACCATGCCTGAGCTGCTGATGCGTATTCGTCAGGGAGCTTAAAAAGCCTCTCAGGAGATCGAGAGATATTGGGGGTCTCGGTGGTACGTTCACGAACGACTTTTAGCGCCCCTGTATACAGTGTTTGATTAGACATATTCTACGATGAGTTCAACTTCCACGGGTGCATCAAGTGGTAAGACAGCAACGCCCACAGCAGAGCGTGCATGAACCCCTTGTTCGCCTAAGATGTCGTGCAGTAGCTCAGAAGCTCCGTTAATAACTTGAGGTTGCTGGGTAAATTCTGGGGTGGAGGCAACAAAACCGACAACTTTAACGATACGTTTGATGCGGTTGAGGTCCCCTAGAACAGAGTGGACAGCAGACAGTGCGTTCAAAGCAGCGATACGTGCACATTCTTGAGCTTGTTCTAGGGTGAGGTGTCCTTCGCCAGTGTTGTGGGAAGAAAGCTTCCCACGGTGTAAAAGCTCACCGTTAACAAAGGGCAATTGCCCAGAAGTGTATACGTAATTGCCGCTCATAACAGCGGGAACATAGGCTGCAACCGGTTGAGGTGTGGTGGGCAGGGTGTAACCTAGCTGTTCGATACGAGATTCAATAGAAATTTTTTCGCTCATCGGGCGTCCTTCTCTGTTTTTAGCTGAACAAAGACCGGCTTCATACCCTGAAGGTTATGAATCCGGTCTATGTTAACTATTTTTTATGATGACGCAACTTTACGTTTGAAGTATGCGATGGGGTTGCCCGCTGTTGGAGCAACCATATTTCCCTGAGGTGCAGCTCCAGCAGGTGCGGTTGAGGGAAGGACTGTTACCAGTTCCCAACCGTCTTGTCCCCAACTATCGAGGATCTGCTTGGTAGCGTGAATCATCAGGGGTACTGTAGCGTATTCCCATTTATCCATAGCCCCCAGCCTAATAGTTATGAGCCTAATTGAAAAGTTTTATGCTCAGAGAAGCACAAATTACTGTAGATAACCGTGTTTTTCGTAGTGTTCTGTTGAGCTTTGAGGCTCTAAATGTGTGAAATATAATGCTGGCAAACCTAAAATCTTTATCGTTATGTGCCCATCTAGACACCTATTTTTCAGGTTCTGCTTGTAGACTGTGGGAATGGCTTCATCGAAGAATGTTCGGAAAAAACGTACTCCGAGCGATTTTATTCAGTTTATTGCGCTGAGTGTTATCGCTGGTTTTGTCGCAGCAGGTATCCTCATTCCCCCTACCGTTGGTATGGGTATTGCTGCAACATCTTCTATTTCTTGGTTTAAAGGTCTTCCTGACGATCTCTCTGAGGGATCCCGTTTTAAGGCGTCAACTCTCTACGCTTCTGACGGTAAGACGAAACTTGCTAGCTTTGAGTCGCAGCGTCGTCGTGATGTTCCGCTAGATCAGATTTCAAAGTATATGAAAGATGCGATTGTCTCAGTTGAAGATCGCGATTTCTATGAGCATGGTGCAGTTTCGCCTCTAGGTATGGCTCGTGCTTTTATCAATAACTTGATTCGCCCAAATAACCGTCAGGGTGCGTCGACTCTTACCCAGCAGTATGTCAATAACCTTCTCATTGAGCAGGCAGAGTACCGCGGTGAAGAGGCAAGTACCTTAGGCTCGAATAAGGGCTATATTGATAAAATTAAAGAGATTAAGCTTGCAATCTCTATGGAGCAGAATAAGTCTAAGGACGAAATCCTTGACGGATATTTGAACATTGTGAATCTCGGTGGCACGAACTACGGTGTTGAGGCAGCTGCTTACTACTACTGGGGTATTAAGGCTAAAGACCTTAACTTGCAGCAGTCAGCACTTCTCGCTGGTATGGTGCAGTCTCCAAACCTCTACCGTCCCGATGTAAACCCTGAACTCGCTAAAGAGCGTCGTAATACCGTCTTAGGTACGATGTTGCGAGATAAAAAAATTACTGAAGACCAGTTCAATCTTGCGGTCAGTTCTGAACTTGATCTTGATATTCACACATCTAAAACAGGCTGTATTACTGCAGGAGATGCAGCATTCTTCTGTGATTACGTCACCGCAAAGATTTATCAGGATGAAGCGTATGGTGCTACCCCTGAAGATCGTCAGAAGAACCTCTACCGCGCCGGTTACACCATTATCTCTACCATGAGCGTAAGCGCACAGAAGGACGCCAAAGCAGCAGTCGAACAGACTCAGCCATCTACCAATAACTTCGATGATGTTAATGCTGCTTTAGTATCGGTAGAGCCTTCTAACGGCAATGTGGTTGCGATGGCTCAGAACTCTCGGTACGGCACAGCCGATGACTTCTCAGCTTCGCTGTATAACTACAACGTTGATTATCAAGATGGTGGAACTCCTGGGTTCCAGCCCGGTTCAACGTTCAAACCGGTTGTTCTTGCTGAATGGCTCAAAGAAGGAAAAGGTATTAACGCAACCATTGACGGTACAGCGTTGAATTATCCGAATTCTTTCCCTTGGCGTGCTTCATGCCTTGAAGGTGGAGTCTTCCACTATGCAGATACACCAGATGGTTTTAGCTTTGCTAACGCAGAAGAAGGCTTCCAACGCTGGGGCACTATTGCTTTTGGTATCAAGAACTCCATTAACTCCTTCTTGTACAGCATGGCGTCTAAAGAAGACCTCTGCGGTGTTCAGGAGATGGCTAAATCTCTTAAAATCTTGACCCCTAAAGTAGGCAAGAGCGGTGGAGAGGTCGCCTTCAACCCTCGCTTCTTGGCTTCTTTGATTGGTGGTTCATCTCAGGTTTCTCCTTTGACGATGGCCTCAGCTTACGCCACCTTCGCAAATGATGGTGTCTATTGTGCTCCCCGCGCGATTAGCACTGTCAAGGATCGTTCTGGCGAAAAGATTAAAACCTACGATAAGAAGTGTCATCAAGCTATTAGTAAAGAAGTAGCTAATGGCGTGAGCTATGTTCTCAAGCAGGTTTTGGTCAGTGGCTCTGGTTATCAGCGTGGTATTGGTTTGCCAGATGCTTCGGCAGCGAAAACTGGTACAACAGACTATTCTCGTCAGACATGGATGATTGGTTACACGCGTGGCCTTTCTACTGCTTCATGGGTTGGTTCTTTGAATAGTGGTTCTCGCTCTCTCAACGGGCTCTCCATTAACGGTAAGCGTCTGAAGTATGTCGATGGTGCAACATATGCTGGTGCTCAGTGGCAGACCTTTATGAAGGAGCAAGCTAAGAACTATAACACTGATAAGTTCCCGCTTCCTCCCAATGAGATGTTAGGAACTCAGCAGTAAATGTGCTTGCTGTTGTTTCTTACAGATAAAACGTTTAAGGAGTTTCCTGTTTGATGGTAACTACCAACACCGTGGCGGTTTCTTCCCGTTCTGTAGCCCGTTCTCTTGCACGAGTAACGGCTGCTGGAGCGTTGGCAGGGGCCGCCACAGTGGCTTATGCCCACTTTTATGAGCTTAACCATTTTACGATTCGTCATGAACAGCTCCCTGTCTTACCTGAAGGCGCTCAAGATTTTAAGATTTTGCATATATCAGATATGCACATGATTCCGGGCCAACAGAAAAAGATTCGTTTCATGCATTCTTTGGCCGAGTTAAAACCTGATTTAGTTATTAACACCGGAGATAATCTTTCTCATCTTGAAGGGTTGCCCAGTCTTTTAGAAGCTCTTGATCCTCTTTTTGATTTTCCAGGTGTGTTTGTACCCGGCTCTAATTGCTATTATGCGCCGATAATGAAAAACCCTGCACGCTATTTGTGGAAGCAAAGCACCGCAGATGAAGGCATTGATGATGCTCGCGTTAAACTTCCGACAGAGCAGATGCATGAGGCTTTTGAACGCCGCGGCTGGGTTGGTCTCATCAATCGTTTTGATGTGATGAACTTTGAGAAGCTACGTCTAGAGTTTTCGGGCGTAGACGACCCTCATATTGGTTATGATGAGCACCCGGGTTTCTCCCCTAGTGCTTTTTCTTCTGATGATTCTCCCTCCGTACGTTTGGGGGTATGCCATGCACCGTATTTACGGACGCTCAAGAGATTTGTTGAGGATGGGGCTCAAGCCATTTTTGCGGGACATACCCATGGTGGGCAGATTTGTCTTCCAGGAGGGCATGCTCTTGTGTCAAATTGTGATTTACCGCCGTCTCGCGCTAAAGGTGTGAGCCTAGAAGATGATGTTCCGGTTCATGTTTCGGCTGGTCTTGGAACTTCTCGTTTTGCTCCGGTTCGGCTTTTTTGCCCCCCTGAGGCGGTTCTTGTGACACTCACGGCCCGTTCATAGCTGTATAACTATGGCAAGGTTATTCATGTTGTCTCTTGTTGCTCTGGTATCTTCTATCAGCTATCATTGAACAGTTGCTTAGGGGCTATACCTAAGAGCAATCGGGATGTGGCGCAGCTTGGTAGCGCGCGTCGTTCGGGACGACGAGGTCGCAGGTTCAAATCCTGTCATCCCGACTTTGTGATTCACTAAGATTTAATAATCTTTATGGTGATGATATACGGTCAATATATGTTTTAGGCTCTCAGATTCTTCTGAGAGCCTAAAACATATCCCCCATAGCATTTTTGGGTTTTAGGGTATTTATTGGAGTTTCAGCGCTGCATTATTCCACATCTAGGGTTTTTGCGGGCCACCATAGCTTCTCCCCTAACTCAACGTAGCTAGCTGGAAGCAACACCATATGAATTAAAAGCACTTGAAGGATTACTGCGCAGGTGAGAATACACGCTAGCTGGGCTAAGAACGTTAGCGAAATAGCAAGAAGATAGATGAATACGGAAAGAAGTATCGCACCGCTTGAAAGCAAGACGGGAATCATCATTCTTAGTGCGTTTCGGGTACCTTCGTCCCAACCGTGGTGAGCGTTTTCCTCTTGAACTCGAGTGAAGAAGAAAACACTATAACTGAGAGAAAGAACCATCATCACAATGAACCCATAAAGGCTCACGTTGGGGTCAGCTCCAGCTCCTGACCATAGAAACTGGCACAGTGGTGAAGATAGTCCTAGGCTCGCTGCATAAGACACTGCAGTAATAACAATCATCAATAGAGCAGGAATAATGGCTCTCAAGCTGATAAAAAGCACAAGGAACATGACGGCGAGCATGAGTGGAATGATGATCTGTTTATCTTGTTGTGCACTCATTTTTACGTCAAGTTCTTTGGCGATTTCTCCGCCGACCATTGCGGTACTGTCGATATTGTTACGGAGTTTTTGACGTATTTCTTTGACGCTCGTGAAGGCCTCTGGCGTACCCGAAAAATACTGTAGGTAGACGTTGAGGAAAACCTTCTTATGCGAGACGTAAGGTGTTTGCTCTGAAGAGATATGTTCTTTGACTTTTCCGTCTTCTGCTAAGACAATCTGCCCTGTTGCTGAGGTGCGAGAGGGAGAAGTAACACGCTCTACCCCTTGGACAGTTGTGAGAGTTTCTACAGTTTTTTTGAGGTCTTTTTCTGAGACGATAACTTGAGCCAACGGTATCATGGGCGCATCAAAATGGTTTTGATAGATTTCTTGCCCAATACGCGCTTGCGAGGTTCCCATAACTTTCTGGTTCTCGGCGGTTCCCATCGAAGGGAAGCTAATGGCTAAGGTTGAAAGAATGAGGACAGGTAGAGCAACTGCCAACCATGTTTTACGAGGTTTGTGGTGTACCTGTTGGATAAGTTTTTCTCGTAGGCTTTGGGCTCTACCCATAAGTTCTGGACGTTGTGGTGTTCTTGCGGGTAAGAGTGAGAATCGGGTGAGTAAAGCAAGTATCGCTTGAAGAAAGCTCAATGAGGCAAGCGTCGCAAAGAGCATACCGATACTGCCCGTAATGCCGAGAGCTTTTGTTGCTTGTATTTGGGAGAACGCGAGGCATAACAACGCAATAGCAGATGTGCCCCCAGAGATGAGGATAGGTCGCCATGTACGAGAGAACGCATGCTGTGCAGCGCGCGATAATGAACGATGCTGTTTGAGCTCTTCACGATACCGCCACACATAAAGGAGTGAGTACGTCATGGAGGCGGTAAAGACGAGAACTAGTAGAGTGCCTTGGGTGGGTGCTTGGATATAGATGACTCCGTGTTCAGCAAGAATCCATAGCGTTAGCAAAGAAGCACAAAGGGCTGCTACGGTGCTAATCATCACCATTAAAGACACTAAGAATGAGCGGAAAATAACCGCTAATAAGATGAGTACGACGGCAACCGCGTACATCATGAAAGTAATATTCATGGACTCTAAGGAGTCAGAGAGGTCTACGGTAAAGGCGGCCGGTCCAGTAACATACCCTTGGATATTTCCGGGTGGGTTCGCAATAGCTCCTTGTATCTTATGGATACTTTTTCGGAGGTTTTGATCTTTTGCGATTGGAATAGTAATTTTTGCGGATTCTTGGTCTTTTGAATATTCCAAAGAGCGCACATTTTTGATATCTAGCCCTTGGTCGCGTAGATATTGAGGTATTCCTTCTAGATAGGCATAGTCAATATTTTGAAATGGCTGGTCTGAGGAAAAAACAATAACTGCGGAGGTGTAGTCCTGAGCATAAAATTCGTTCTTCTCTTGAGCAACACGTGATGATTCGACCGATGACGCGAGTATCGGTTGAGGTGCGTTGATGGCAAGATCAGAGATTTTTCCAAAAAGCGAACCTCCAATAATTGTCAGGGCCGCCCAGAAGACTACTAGCGTTCCTGTGAGCACTAGTTTCCACCATGGAGTGGTTGCTTGAGCCGAAGAAAAATGTTTAGGGGACATACACTCAATCTTAAACAGAGGACAAAATATCTATGTAAAAATTTTAATATACTCACCTGAGAAACACATGAGAAATAGCAGCGTGTAGCATATTATGATGCATCTCTATATATTTCGTGGGGTTCCTTACAGACTATCCTTTCATCAACATCATTCCCACCTTTAGATTCTCACTATGTCAGACTTATAAAGAAAAGTCATGTACACATTTTATTTGCTAAGGAATAGCGCGTATGGGTTCAGTTGAACACCTGATTATTGCCAATGCCAGCAGTGAAACGGCAAATGCATACATCTCCATTTTTTGGATTGCACTTGTGGCAATGCTGTCTCCTCTTCTTTCTGCTCTAACCAAGAAGAAAATTCCTGACGTCGTGATTCTCCTTTTGCTCGGAGCAATCATCGGACCTAACGTTTTGCATCTGGCAGACACCGATAACGGTGTTGAACTCATCAAAGAACTTGGGCTCGGAATCCTATTCCTCATCGCAGGTTATGAAGTCAATACAAAAGCGATGCACTCTCGTCAAGGAGGCTTTGCTTTAGGCACTTGGGCGGTGTGTTTTACTCTTGCGCTCTTAGCATCTGCAAACTTTTTCTCTGAATTCCGCAACGGGCTCGACCATATTGCGGTGTTTGCAATTGCCATGAGTTCTACCGCTCTTGGCACGATTTTGCCCATGGTCCGAGCCAACGGGAAAACTGGTACAAAACTCGGCGACGCTATTATGGTGCACGGCGCATTAGGTGAAGTCATGCCAGTTTTTGCGATGTCAATTTTGTTATCGACTCACTCTAAAGGTTTCGCTGTCCTCATTCTTCTTGGGTTCTTACTCATTGCTCTTATTACAGCGATTCTACCTCGCCGTGCTTTTGCCCATATCCCTGGGCTAGGGCGCACCATGGCTGCCGGAGCAAACCAAACAACCCAGACAATGCTACGTCTTGCAATGTTGATTCTTTCAACTCTCATGATGTTTGCAGCGGTCTTTAACCTTGACGTTGTCTTAGGCGCCTTCGCTGCCGGTATTATTTTGCGCTCGCTCACCCCAGAGTACGCATTTGAGCCCTTTTCTGAACGTCTCGATGTTCTCGGCTTCAGCTTCTTAATTCCGCTCTTCTTCATTTGCTCTGGCATGGGAATTGATCTTAAGAGCATCGCGAAATCTCCGGTAGCTCTAATCCTCTTTGTGTTGGCGTTACTTATTCTTCGTGGCCTACCGGTGTTCCTTGCTGAACGATTCTTCGACACCGGTTCGGGGCTACAAACGCTCAATGAGAAGGTTCAACTTGGTTTATATGCTGCCGCTGGTTTGCCCATGATTGTTGCGGTAACTGAAGTGGCACTTTCTCATGAGCTCATCACAGAATCAGCGGCTTCACTATTAGTCGGCGGTGGAGCTTTGACGATTCTCATTTTCCCGCTCTTGGCCTCTGGTCTAGACGCAATTTTCCGTGATAAAGACGCTGTTATCGAAGAGAAAACAACAAAAGATAAAATTACCGAGAAGAAGCGTCAACGTCATCAGTCTTCACAATTATCGACCAGTTCGTTGCCGGTAATTTCTCAGGGTCCTGATGGTCGTGGTATTGATCCGACGAAGAAACCTGTAGAGTCCTAAGATTTTTGGGATTAAACGTATTGGGTGGTTCCCCACAAGATTGTGGAGAACCACCCAATACGTTTAATGAGTTAGTATTTCACCTCAATTATTTGAGGATAATAACGTCCAGAGTTCGTGGACCGTGCACACCCTCAACACGAATCAACTCAATATCTGAGGTTGCTGAAGGTCCAGAAATCATCGTAATAGGACGTTTATAGGAAACTCGTGCGATAGCTTCTGGAATGAGTTCTACGATGGTGTCCTCTTTAACAACACAAATATGGTGGTCGGGAACGAGTGTAATAGCTCGTCGTCCTTCATCAGGGTTCGTGTTCAAGAAGATGGTTCCTGTTTCTGCACATGAAACAGTAGAGTTAGTCACCACTGCGTCGATACGGTCAAGCTCTTTGAGCGAGAGCGTCCCCGCTTTTTGAATGTTACCAGCGTCGAAAACACGAGAACGAGTGGCGGTATCTTCGGGAAGCCAGTTCGTGTTGATACCGGTAGGCACCACGTAACGGGAAGCTTTTTCTAGAAGCTGGTCGATACGGTCAACGATGCTCTCTTCTGTTTCGTGGTAAACATTCGCTTTATAGTCGATGAGACGGTCAACGAGCATTTCGATGGTGTCTTCTTTGCTCAGTTCACTGACTCGACGATAGTTGCGGATTGGCTCAGCTGGCTGGGGGTTATCTGAAAGTGAGGCACGAATACGGGCGAGGATATCTTCTTTAGCGGTGCTCATTATTCGCTCTCCTTTGCGTGGCGCGCAGCCTGAGCTTCTCCTGCTGCTCGCGCATTAGCTTTTACTTCTTCGACCTTGCCACGGTTAGCCTCTATGAGCGCTTGAATGTCTACGCGTTCTCCGCCCACACGTTCAGCAGCAACGCCGCGTTCTTTCTTCCACCAGTTGCGGAAGGATTGTTTGGGAGGCTCTGGGATGTCACGGTATTTTGTCCATCCGCCGACAAGACCGGGAAGTTTAGAAATCTTGTGGTCTCGTCCGGTGATAATACGGGACATGGGCAGACCCTTTTCAGCCAAAGACATCAATTTGCCGGAGCTAAAGAGTACTTTAGCGCCAAACATCATAGCGTCCATCTGTGGGTGAGGATGCTTCTTGCCACCCTTGAAATCACCTTGTGCTTTTTCGAAGTCGACGGCTTTACCGCGTAGGTGAACGAGTACGTCAGGAATGTTAATCTTGACGGGGCAGGCTTCGTAGCATGCTCCGCAGAGGGAAGATGCAAACGGTAGTGAAGAGTTGTATTCGTTCTCGATACCACCAAGCTGTGGTGAGAGGATTGCACCGATAGGGCCGGGGTAGGTTGAGCCGTATGCGTGTCCGCCTGCGCGTTCGTAAACGGGGCAAACGTTCATACATGCCGAGCAACGGATGCAGTGTAGTGCTTGACGGCCTACTTCGTCGTTGAGGACGGCGGTTCGTCCGTTATCGATGAGGATGACGTGCATGTTTTGGGGTCCGTCACCGGGTGTTACACCGGTCCACATGGAGGTGTAGGGGTTCATGCGCTCACCGGTTGAGGAACGTGGCAAGAGTTGTAAGAACACTTCGTAGTCGCTGAAGGTGGGAAGAATTTTTTCGATACCCATGAAGGTGATGAGGGTATCGGGAAGGGTCAGGCACATACGTCCGTTACCTTCAGATTCAACGATAGTGAGGGTTCCGGTATCGGCGATACCGAAGTTTGCGCCAGATACTGCAACTTTAGTGTTCAAGAACTTGTCGCGAAGGCGGATACGTGATGCTTCTGCCAGTTCTGCGGGGTTATCCGAGAGGTCCACTTTGACGCCTTCAATTTTTCGTTTGAAGATGTCACGAATTTGGGTTCGGTTGAAGTGAATTGCTGGAACAAGAATATGTGAGGGGCGGTCTTCTGCCAGCTGCACGATTTCTTCTGCCAAGTCAGTTTCGATGGCGTTGATGCCTTTTTCTTCAAGAAATTCATTGAGGCCCATCTCTGCAGTTGCCATAGATTTAATCTTGATGATTTCGTCTACGCCTTCGGCTTTGATGAGGTCATAAGCAATTTGGTTTGCTTCGCTGGCGTTGCGTGCCCAGTGAACGTGTCCGCCGGCTGCGGTGAAGTTCTTTTCGAACATTTCTAGGTATTCTGGCAGGTTTGCAAGAACACGTTGTTTAATCATGGAGCCGGCGGTGCGGAGGTCTTGCCAGTCTGGCAATTCGTTGATGACGTCGGCACGTTTATTACGGATTTTGTGGGTTGCAAATCCGAGGTTTGCGCGAAGCTGTTCGTTGGTAAGTTCTTTTGCCGCGTATTTTGGGAATTCTTCGAACTCGAAGATGTTTCCTTCACCGTGATACACACGAGGCATTCCAAGTGATACTGCTGTCATAATTATTTACCTCCTGCGGCTGCTAGTTCTACGGGGCCAGAGACTTTCAGCGGGTTTTCTTTAGTGGATGCAAGAATCTCGGCGAAGTGTACGGTTTTGACAGGTGAGCCTTTTCGGCTAAGTGCACCACCGATGTTCATTAGGCATGATACGTCGCCACCGGTGCAGATACTTGCACCAGTTTTTTCGATATTGTCTGCCTTGTCAGAAACCATAGCCCCTGAGGTGTCGGCATTTTTGAATGAGAAGGTTCCACCGAAGCCGCAGCATTGGTCGAGTCCTTCAATTTCGGTGTATTCGATTCCACCAACGGTGCGTAAGAGGTCGGCTTGACGGGTGCCGAGTTTGAGTAAGCGCATGCCGTGGCAAGAGTTGTGGTAGGTGACGTGCTCTGGGAAGTATGAGTTGAGTTGTTCGGCAGCGTTAGTGATGCCGAGAACGTCGATAAGTAGCGAGGATAGTTCAAAGGTGCGGGCAGCGATAGTTTCTGCGCGTTGAGCTAGTTCTTCGTCTCCTGCTCGGCGAGCAATCATGGGCTGTTGGTGCCCAAGGGAGGCAACACATGATCCGGAGGGGGCGACTGCTACGTCGAAGTCCCATGAGTCGAAAGCGTTGACGTGTGCTTTAACAACTGGATATGCGTCATCGAAATATCCGGAGTTGACGTGCATTTGTGAACAGCAAGTCTGCCCTTGGGGATAGACAACTTCGTGCCCTAAACGTTCTAAGATTTCCACGGTAGCCTGCGCCGTGCGTGGGTACATGCCGTCGACGAGGCATGTTGAGAATAGTGCAATTCGCATAGCTTTCTCCTTAGATGGTGCGCTACGGACTCATTCGTGGTTCGCACCCAAAATAGAACCCTTGAGTTTGAAAGAGATAGCGCGTGTATATTCTTATCTTTCATTTAACACGAGTTTTAGTACCTCGAACCATTTTGATTAGCGCATTTTTTTATGACTAAATACCTCTTTTGTGCATGCTTTTCACATTGCACCAACAATGTCTCACCACATGAAAGGGTGCATTTTTGCGGGGTGTTGGGGTGTTTTTCGCGGAGTTTCCCACTTTTCCCGATGTAAAAGCTCATTATTTTTGCAAGACACAGGCACTTCCCACATAAATACACACAAACCCTCAAAAACACGAAAAGGGGTTGAGGTCACAATAGTTTTGCAATGGTGATACGCCTCATGTAGGGTTATAACATTCTAGTGGTCAGACCACACATTTTTACATCACACGTCAAACCGCTTACTAGCGGTTTTCTTAGTTCCTTAAAGGAGAGCTATGAATACTTGGTTTGCACAAACCGACGCAGTCGGTGGCAGCCTGGGACTCTCAGCACTCGTAGCATGTCTACCGCTTCTCGCGTTCTTCATCATGCTTCTCGGTGTTAAAGCCCGCGCACACATTGCCGGCCTGACATCCCTCGTCGTTGCTATCATCGTCGCAGTTATCGGATTCGGCATGCCCGCCGACCTCGCCGCAATGTCAGCACTTCGTGGCGGACTCTACGGCGCATTCCCCATCGTCTGGGTTATCCTCATGGCAATCTGGTTCTACCAGATTACCGTCCTCTCTGGCCGTTTCGAAGATCTCCGTCGCACCTTCGACGCTATCGGTGGAGGCGACCTACGTATCCAGGCTATCCTCATCGCGTTCTGCTTCGGTGGCCTACTCGAAGCACTTGCAGGCTTCGGCGCTCCCGTTGCTATTACCGCAACAATGATTCTTGCGCTAGGTGTTAAACCGCTCAAAGCAGCTGTCACCGTACTTATTGCAAACACCGCTCCCGTAGCATTCGGCGCTGTAGCTATCCCCATCACCACCGCAGGTGAAGTAGGCGGCAAAGATGCAACCGTTATCGGTGCAATCGTTGGTCACCAAGCACCCTTCCTCGCATTCTTCGTCCCACTTATCCTTCTCTTCATCCTTGACGGCATTAAGGGCGTTAAAGATGCTTGGGTTCCTGCAGTTGTTATTGGCTTCTCCTTCGGTGTTGCACAGTGGCTCACCGCAACATACTTCGTCTACCAGCTCACCGACGTTGTTGCATGTATCGTTTCCCTCGGTGTAGCAGTTGCATTCTTGCGTGTATGGAAGCCTCGCGGCATCGCAGGTGTTCGCGAGCGCTACGGACTACCTCCGCTAGAAGAAAACGCAAAATCCGAACTCACCGGTATGCGCGTATGGATGGCACTCATGCCTTACGCCGTTGTTGTTCTCGTCTTCGGTATTGCGAACCTAGCGACCCCTGTTGTTACTTGGCTCAAGAGCACCAATCTCGTCGTCAAGATGCCTTTGCTTGAAGATCGCCTTGTTAATGAAGCTGGTGAACACGTCAAGTCCGCATACTCCTTCGCATGGTTGAACAACCCCGGTAGCTTCTTGCTCTTTGCAGGTCTTATCGTTGCTGTCTTGTACATGGTCTTCAACGAAAATAACCGTTACGCTCTCAACTTCGGTGATGTTGTCAAAGAAATCGGTGTTACCGCATACCGTATGCGTTTCTCCGCATTGACCATCGTTGCTGTTTTGGCGCTAGCATACGTTATGAACTTCTCCGGTCAGACCGTTGCAATGGGTGCATTCGTTGCAGGACTTGGACCAATCTACGCATTCCTCGCGCCTTCGCTCGGTTGGATTGGAACTGCTGTTACTGGTTCTGACACCTCCGCAAACGCACTCTTCTCCAAGCTACAGGTTGCTGCTGCGAACAACCTCGCACAGCAGGGTGTTACTGGTGTAACCCCAGAGCTCTTGTTGGCAGCAAACACCACCGGTGGTGTTGTTGGCAAGATGATTTCCCCACAGTCTTTGGCTATTGCAGCAACTTCTGTGGATATGGAAGGTAAAGAGTCCGAAATCTTCAAGACTGTTCTCCCATGGTCTATCGCCATGTTGGTGACCGTCTGTACTTTGGTCTTCTTGCAAACCAACATTTTGCACTTCCTGATTGAAATTCACCACTAAGATACGCCCAAGGTTTTCTCACCTAAAGGTGTTACTTACGGTGGCGGTATCTCAACTTCGGCTGAGGTGCCGCCACCGTTTTATATCATTCCGCCGTACCAAAGAGGAACTGTGAAAGAAAGAACCTTTAGCGTTCTCATCGACTCTGTAGAAACAAAACTTCGTCGTGGCCAACTACGCGTAGGAGATAGACTCCCCGGAGAACGAGCATTAGCCGAACAATACGGTATTTCTCGTGCTTCTGTACGTGAAGGCTTACAAGTTCTTGGTGCTGTAGGTCTTATCCGCTCACAGTCCGGTTCAGGCCCAAAATCTGGAGCTATCGTCGTGTCAGAGCCTTCTGATGCGTTAAGCTGGGCGATCCGGATGCATATTGCAACCAAAACACTTCCTGTTTCAGATGTGGTCACAACACGCATTCTTTTAGAAGGCCATGCGGCACGTATCGCAGCAGTTGGAGAAGATACTGTCAAACGTTCACACGCCTTACAGCGAGCCAAAAGTTATCTTGACGAGATGGATTTTGAAAATATTAGTGATGAGCGTTTTCATTTTTGCGACACCCGTTTCCACTATGAGATTTCTACGCTCAGTGAAAATCTTGCTCTAGAAACTGTTATTGATTCGCTTCATCTGGCAACGGTAGGGTACGTCGAAGAAGCCGTCCCATATTTGCAAGATTGGAAGAATGTCAAAAAAGAGCTTCAGAGACAGCATCGAAAAATTTATGATTCTATCCTTGCTCAAGACCCAGACACAGCCCAGCAAAGCGTAGCGGAACATATTACATGGTTCTATGCGCTCTCCGATGAAGCTCAAAAACATCGTGAATACCACGAGAAAATCCGT
Source organism: Rothia sp. P7181 (assembly GCF_048513015.1). Taxonomy (NCBI): domain Bacteria; kingdom Bacillati; phylum Actinomycetota; class Actinomycetes; order Micrococcales; family Micrococcaceae; genus Rothia; species Rothia sp. P7181. Next base: position 78,894 of record NZ_JBLXXZ010000001.1, read on the forward strand.
GACGGGGTACTCCCCTCATAAATGAGCAGAATAAAAACATATAGACGCTGGCTATCATCTCCCTCGGTGATAGCCAGCGTCTATATGTTTTTTTATTTCTCAATATTAGATTGAGTGTATAGCTTCAACGTTATACGGTAAATGTTGTTTGTGTGAGACGCTCATATGCTTCGATGTAACGTTCACGAGTTTTTTCGACAATGTCCTCAGGTAACGCCGGAACAGCACCTTGACCGTTCCATCCTGAAGCATCAGAGGTAAGCCAGTCTCGAATAAATTGTTTGTCAAAACTAGGTTGGTTTTGTCCTGGCTGATATTTTTCCGCATCCCAGAAGCGAGAGGAATCTGGGGTGAGTATTTCGTCTCCGAGAGTGACAGCTCCCCGATAAGAATCTAAACCAAATTCAAGCTTTGTATCAGCAATGATAATTCCACGATCTCGAGCGATTTCTTCTGCACGAGAATATATTGATAGGGTCAGTTCCTCGAGTCGATCTGCCATGGGCGCACCGATTTCTTCGTGTAATTCTTGACGAGTAATCAGTTCATCGTGTTCGCCGATTTCGGCTTTACCGGTGGGGGTAAAAATAGGAGGATTCAGAACGGAACCGTCTACGAGCCCTTCAGGTAACGTCGTGTCGCCGATAGATCCTGTCTCTTGATACGTTTTAAGGCCAGAACCAGTGAGATACCCGCGGGCAATGCACTCTACCGGAAACATATTGAGAGATTTACAAATCATGGCTCGACCAGCAACCACCTCAGGTACATCGATTGAAAGAACGTGGTGAGGTACCTCGGTGAGCTGGTTAAACCACCACAAAGAAAGTTGCGTCAGAATTTTTCCCTTATCGGGAATCACCGTGGGAATCACCTGGTCAAAAGCGCTCACACGGTCGGAGGCAACAACAAGAACAGAGCCAGCACGCTGTTCGGCATCGTCTTTTATCGATAGCCCAAAAACTTCATCGTGTCCTTCAGCTGGGACATATAAGTCTCGAACTTTGCCAGCATATACGTGTCTCCATCCTGGAATCTCAAGGTGTTCCTCTTTCCAGTTCATAACGCTCCTATAGGTTGTAACGAGTCAAAGTAGGGGTAAATATGTGTGCTCATCAGGTTGTGAGGAGCATATCGATAACTATGAGTATTGTTCTGGGACGGTAATCTGCTGTTGTGAGGCAGCTAGTGCAATGTCTTGACGGTATTGGGCACCTTCCCAAGAAATACGCTGAACACCTTCATAGGCTCGTTCGCGTGCTTGGTTGAGATCATCGCCCAACCCAACGACGGCAAGAACTCGACCTCCGGAGGTCAAAATGTCCTTACCTTTTTGGGTGGTGCCCGCATGAATAACGTAGCTGTCGTCTTTGCCTTTAAGGTCGTCTAGTCCCCTAATGATGTCACCTTTGCGGGGTGTTTCTGGGTAGTTTTCGGCTGCCATAACGACGTCGACGGCATAGCGCGGGTCCCACGATAGTGTGGTGTCTTCGTCAAGACGTGAACATGCTGCTGAATAAAGAAGCTGCCCTAGCGGTGTTTTCAACCGAGCAAGGACAGCTTGTGTTTCAGGGTCGCCAAAACGGGCGTTGAATTCGATGACGCGAATACCGCGAGAAGTAATAACTAAACCGCAATACAGCACGCCTACGAAAGGTGTTCCACGATGTTTCATATGGGTGATTGTTGGTTGTGCTACACGTTCCATCACGGTCTGAACAAAGTTTTTGGGAAGCCATGGGAGTGGGCTATAGGCGCCCATACCGCCGGTGTTGGCGCCACGGTCTTGGTCAAAGATACGTTTGAAGTCTTGTGCTGGTTCTAGAGGGATGCATCGTTCGCCGTCAGAGATGACGAAGAGTGAGACTTCAGGTCCGTCAAGGTATTCTTCAACGACAATATGTGAGCCAGCATTAAAACAGGCTTGTGCATGGGCGAGGGCTTCTTCGCGGCGTGAGGTGACCACTACGCCTTTTCCGGCGGCAAGTCCATCGTCTTTGACGACGTAGGGGGCGCCGAAGGAGTCTATTGCTTCGATGGCTTCGTCCATGGTGTGCGCAATTTTTGCCAGCGCGGTGGGAACTTGTGCCTCTGCCATGATTTCTTTAGCGAAAGCTTTTGAACCTTCGAGGGCGGCGGCTTCTTGGTCTGGCCCGAATACGGGGATGTTCTGTTGGCGTAGCGCATTTGCGACGCCGGCAACGAGTGGTGCTTCTGGCCCGATGACGACGAGGTCGATATCGAGTTGTTGTGCTAGTGCAATAACCTCTGTGGGGTTTTGTGCATCAATTGGGTAGGTAGGGATTTCTTGCGCAATTCCAGCGTTTCCAGGGGCGCTATGCACCTGAGTAACTTGTGGGTCTTTTTGAAGTGCGCGGATGATTGCATGTTCACGCCCGCCGGGGCCAAGTACCAAAACCTTCATTCTCTAAGGCTACGCGAAAAGTTCATCGTTTAGTCTCAGAATCTCTCTAATTTTCTGGAATTACAGTGTATTGAGGTTTTATGTCTTGACATTAAAACAGAAAACTTTTTTCTCAGCCTTTACTCAGCATATAATGATTCTTTTGGTCTTTCCTATCTTGTGGGCGTTTCTGTTATTTTTAGCGGCAGTCTCCTCGGGTGTTAGCTGATCGTCATTGAGTCTACGAATTATGCAATACTGGAGGGTATGCAGACATTTCATGCTCAAGACGCCGCAGAACTTGCAGTCGTTCGCCGTAGCGGGTTCGTTGAATCCCGTCATTTAGGTTCTGCTGTTTTGCTCAACGCAGATGGCTCTCCCCGTATTTCTTATGGTGATATTGATACCCCAATTTTTCCGCGCTCTGCGCTCAAACCGTTTCAAACGATTGCGTCGATGAATGCTGGTGCTGAGTTGCAAGGAGCTCAGATTGCTCTTGCCTCGGGGTCCCATACGGGTTCTTTTGAGCATATGAAGGTTGCCCAGTCTATCCTCAGCGAAGCAGAGCTTGATGATAGTGCACTCCAATGCCCTTCAGTACTTCCTTCAGATCAGCCAAGTTTGAACGCTCTCATTCAGGCTGGTAAAGGGGCTCAGCGTTTAGCGTTTAACTGTTCAGGAAAACATAGTGCCTTTTTATGGGCGTGTGTTAAAAATGGGTGGGATGTTGATCGTTATCTTGATCCAGAACATCCGCTACAACAGCGTGTTATCGAAACTATTCGTCAATGCACCCAAGAGGATATCTCTATGGTAGGTGTTGACGGTTGTGGGGCGCCGTTACCTGCGCTATCTTTACGTGCCCTTGCTCGAGGATATTCTTTGCTCGGGGCAGGCATCGAAAATATTCATGCTGATGCTCGTGTTGCCACAGTAGCTACCGCCATGGTGGATTACCCTGAGTATCTTCAGGGTGTAGATACTCCTTATACTCGATTGTCCGGCCTTTTAGATGCCGTTGTCAAAGGTGGAGCAGAAGGGGTTTTAGCTATTGGTTTACGCGATGGTTCATCGCTATGCATTAAGATTCTTGACGGTTCACACCGTGCTTTAGTTGTTATTGCGTTGAGTATTCTAGAACAAGCTGGACTCATTACTGCTCAGCAGCGAGCGCAGGGTATAGAGCAGTGCACTTCGCCTATTATGGGCGCTGATACTGTTGTTGGAGCTGTTGAACCGGGTGCAGCGTTACAGCAAGAGGTTTAGTCGTAGCAGATGAGCACCCGTCGTAAGATTTCTTTAGAACAGGGAACAGCGTATATCTCTGATATTTTTCGGGTTTTTGAGTCTTCAGCACCGGAGAGCACTTTTGACCAGCTACCGCGTAGTGTGAGGGCTGGGGCAGTTCGTTTTTTGTTAGAGGAATTAGCGCACAGAGTGCCGGGTAATTCTGTTGAGGTGAGGGTTCCACCTTTTGGTGTGACGCAATGTATTGAGGGTCCTCGTCATACTCGTGGGACTCCGCCTAATGTTATTGAGATGAGTCCTTATCTTTGGTGTGCTTTAGCCTGCGGTGTTCGGGGTTGGGAAGAGAGTAAGACTCAGCTGAATGCTTCTGGTGTACGTGCTAATTTGCAGGATGTTTTGCCGTTGTTTCAGGGAGTTTGAGGTTTTGTTTCTTGGACTTTGACGAGGTTCTTGGGGTTTTCCTCTTAGAGTAATAGGGTCATATTTTCTGTTTTTGTATCGTGCCAGAATAGAATAGGTTTGATGAGTACTTCTACCCCACATTCTCAAGGTTCTTCTTCTCAACGCCCGCAGGAGCGTCTTGTTCAGGTGCGTCGTGCGCCTTCTTTGATTGCTTTTGGAGTCACTGGTGTTGTTGTTGGCTTGATGGTTGCCGCCGTATTAACGTTTTTTGTTGGTGGTAGTGATGAGCACACGCGGTCTTCTGTTTTTGGTGTTCTTGCCGTGTGTTCTATGGGCGTTTGTACTGCTATTTTTTTGACGATTGCTCTTATGATTGATAGGTTTACGGCTCGTCGTGCCGAGGTTGTTCGTGCTGTTGCAACCGATGAAGAGTAGTTCTTAAACGAACATATACTCAATTTTTTCTAGAAAGTGGATGTCTATAGGCTAAACTAATACCGTCTTAGCTTCTTTGGTGCACGTCACACACCTTAGATGGTTAGGTCACTATTTTGTTCGGCCCCGACCTTCGAAAAGATGGCAACATTGGTTCGTCCCGACGGTAAACTGACCCACGATCTCGACCCTATTGACCACGGCCCTAAAGATGAATGCGGAGTCTTTGGCGTCTGGGCTCCAGGAGAAGACGTAGCAAAACTCACCTACTACGGCTTATATGCGCTACAACATAGAGGCCAAGAATCTGCTGGTATTGCTACTAGCGATGGAAAACGAATTAACGTCTATAAAGATATGGGGCTGGTATCCCAAGTCTTTGATGAGCACACCCTCAACTCTATGCGAGGGCATATGGCTATTGGCCATTGTCGTTATTCCACGACTGGAGCCTCACATTGGGCCAATGCACAACCTACCCTTGGTGCAACGCCACACGGTACTCTTGCTTTAGCACACAACGGAAATATCACGAACTCTGCCGAACTCTACGACAGAGTTTTAGAAAAAAATAGTGGTGAGACACCCGAACGTGGCGAATTAGCACAAGGAAATACTACAGATACAGCTCTCGTCACAGCTCTTCTTGCGAAACATCAGCACCCTTCTCTCAAAGAAGCCGCATTAGAATTATTACCCACGCTTAAGGGCGCATTCTGCCTTGTCTTTATGGACGAGAACACCCTTTATGTGGCTCGTGACCCGCAGGGTGTGCGTCCTCTTGTTCTAGGAAAACTTCATCATGACGGTTGGGTCGTCGCTTCAGAGACAGCTGCACTAGACATTGTCGGTGCAGCTTTTGTTCGCGAAGTTTCTCCTGGAGAGTTTCTGACCATCACAGAACAGGGCGTTCAATCAGAACAATTTGCCCCTGCAGAGCCTGCTGGTTGTGTTTTTGAGTATGTCTATCTAGCGAGGCCAGATACCACGATTAATGCTCGTTCAGTATATGAGTCACGGGTAGAGATGGGTCGGCAGTTAGCACGTGAGCATCGTGTTGAAGCAGATTTAGTGATGCCTACACCGGAGTCGGGAGTTCCCGCAGCGATTGGTTATGCTGAAGAATCCGGTATTCCTTTTGGTAATGGTTTGGTCAAAAATGCTTATGTTGGGCGTACCTTTATCCAGCCATCACAGACTATTCGCCAGTTAGGTATTCGGCTTAAACTCAATCCGCTACGTTCGGTGGTTGAGGGTAAACGACTCATCGTTGTTGATGATTCTATTGTGCGAGGTAATACTCAGCGTGCACTGGTACGTATGCTCAAAGAAGCTGGTGCGGCAGAGGTTCATGTCCGTATTTCTTCTCCTCCCGTCAAATGGCCTTGTTTCTACGGTATTGATTTTGCCTCTCGTGCTGAGCTCGTTGCTAATACGATGAGCGTTGAAGAAATTGGAAAATCTTTGGGTGCTGATTCTTTAGGGTATATCTCAGAAGATGGCATGATTGCAGCAACTCAACAGCAACGTAAAAATCTATGCACGGCTTGTTTTACGGGTAAGTACCCTATTGAAATTCCAGAACGTATTGGAAAAAATCTCTTTGACGCCCAAGACACCGTTGCAGGTGCTAGCGGACCATTATCCAGTTCTATTGCCGAGGTGACGGCAGAACGTCCGGTACCTCAAAAGCCTGAACGGGCTCAGGCATATTCCATTCATACTCGCCAAGGCTCAGCATCTACAGCAGCAGGCCCCGTGGTGGGTGGGTGTGCGTCACGCTGTGAGCCTGGTCCAGATTCGGAATTAGAGTCTCTTATCTTGCCCGAAGATACGATTTATCCACAAACGACAAAGGAAGACCCCCATGACCACTGATTCTTCACAGATAACGTATGCTTCTGCTGGTGTAGATGTTGAAGCTGGCGACCGTGCTGTTGAACTGATGAAAGACGCGGTTAAAGCTACTCATAGTTCTGCAGTGGTAGGGGGTGTCGGTGGTTTTGCAGGTCTTTTCGACCTCAGCGTGTTGAAAGACTATCGCACACCGTATCTTGCAACCTCAACAGATGGTGTTGGCACCAAAGTTGCTATTGCTCAGACTTTAGATATTCACCATACGATTGGCCATGATCTTGTGGGTATGGTGGTCGACGATATTGTTGTCACCGGCGCTAAACCTCTGTTCATGACTGATTATATTGCAACGGGTAAGGTTGTTCCTGAGCGTATTGCAGATATTGTTCGCGGCATTGCTGAGGGGTGTGCTCTGGCAAAAACCGCCCTTGTAGGTGGTGAAACAGCTGAGCATCCTGGTCTGTTAGGCGAACATGAATACGATGTGGCAGGAGCCGCTACAGGCATTGTTGAGTCAGATGAATTACTTGGCCCAGACCGTGTTCAGGATGGAGATGTTCTTATCGCCATGGCGTCTTCGGGAATTCATTCGAATGGTTATTCTTTAGTACGTAAAGTGGTAGAACATTCTGAGTTCACCCTAGAGAGCCATATTCCAGAGTTGGGGCGGACTCTCGGTGAAGAATTGCTCGAACCGACGCGTATCTACACCGCAGCATGTTTAGAGCTCTTAGAGAAGTTCCCTGTCAATGGTGAAGACGGTCGTACGGGTCAGGGTATTCGCGCTTTTTCTCATGTAACAGGTGGCGGTTTAGCCGCTAATCTGGCACGCGTATTACCGCAAGGATTGATTGGGCTAGTCGATCGTTCTACGTGGGAGGTTCCCGCAATTTTCCGTTTGGTTGAACGTCTTGGTTCGGTCCCTCTGGCAGATATGGAAAGAACCCTCAATATGGGTGTGGGCATGGTTGCGGTTGTTTCATCTCAGGTCGCTGATGAGGTTGTTTTTTCTGCCTCAGAACAAGGCATAAGTTCTTGGATTTTAGGTGAGGTTCGTAAGGATGACGGCTCTTACTCATCGTGCGAGGATTATGTTCAAGGAGCTAAGGGTGTCGATGGTGGCGCTGCTCTTTTGTCGAAGACGTATCTTTAGCTCAACAGGGTGAAGAGTAAAGCTCTTCTTCTCGTCTTATAAGGGGAGAAGAAGAGCTTTATTGTGTAGCTGAGTAGTACCGTTCACCAAGATGTTTTAGGTGCGTTTGTGTATAAAAAAGTAGTGTACCCCGAGGGGCACACTACTTTTTTATTGTCTCAAAATGACTAATCGAGAAGATTAGTCTTCATCAACATAATCGTCAGAATACTTGTCGAGGTATTCTGAGTAGTCGTCCTCATCATATTGATGACCGGATGACTTTCTGGATGAGTTATTTTTGGCACCACTGAGCTCGCGTTCGAGCGCAGAGTAATCGGTCTCGGGGCTGTAGTATTTCATCTCCCGAGCCTGCCGTGTTGCTTTAGCCTTTTGACGGCCGCGCCCCATGGCGTGACCCCCTCTTTATCCATCGTGTCCGGTGGGCCAAGTGTGTGAGCACACAGGTAGCCCCGGAATCCTCTTACAGTCTTTCCTGCTTAAGGGTACATGTTTTTTATTAGCTGTGCTTAATTCGTATCCCTTTGAGAGGAAATTAGTGACGATATTTACTCTTAAAACCGTGAAAGGACACCATTTCTCTCTAGAGAATCTCAAAAAATGTTTTCCAGATTACATATCGTTACGATTCTTCTGTACCACAATGGGGGTTCTTCACGGTCACATCAGTTGAGCGAGAGCAGCAGCCACGTCACTACGCCACATATACGTTGCTTTGCGATCGGCGCGTGTCGGCCCACCATTAATAATTCCTAAAGGCTTCTGGTCTTTATGAGCTTCAAGAGCAAATTTATATCCGCTCATCACTGCTAGTGAACTGCCTACAACAAGTACAGAACGGCAATCACGGTACATCTGCCAAGCTTGTGCTTTTCGTTGGGCAGGCACGTTCTCACCAAAATATACAACATCAGGTTTGAGGAAAGTCTGTTGGCAGTTCACACAGCCAACCATCTGAAAGTCAGAAATAAGTTCATCGCTCAGTGACACATCGCCGTCAGGGTTCACTTGGAGGTTCTGATCTTCGAGACGTTCTAGGTACCCGTAATTTTTCTCCTCAATGCGGAGGTCTAACTCGGCACGATGTTCACGTTTGTGGCAGATAAGGCATACGACATACTCTAAGTCGCCGTGAAGAGCGAGAACGTTCCGTGATCCTGCACGCCGGTGTAATCCATCAACGTTTTGAGTGATAATACCTGCCAGTTGCGAGCGCTCTTCAAGTTTTGTGAGTAGGTAGTGTGCGGCATTAGGTTCAGCTCGTCGCATTCTGCGCCAGCCTACGTAGGAGCGGGCCCAGTATCGTTGACGTGCTTCGTCATCGTAGCGGAATTCTTGGTATGTCATCGGGCGGTGGTTTTTCAAAGAGCCGCTTTCTCCGCGGTAGTCGGGGATTCCTGAGGCTGTGGAAACACCGGCTCCGGTGAGAACGAGGACTTGTCCTTCGTGTAATAGATACTCGATTCCTTCACGGGCGTATTGGGTGTCGTGGGCGGGAATTTCGTTTTCAACGATACGTGCGATGGAGCGTAGTGCTGATTGATGTGCGCGAGCAATTTCGGGGTGGTTGGTGAGCTCAATGTTGGAACTGTACATCGAAGAGCGGGAGGAGGATTCAAAGTTCACTCTCTTATTATCGAGGATGGCTCTGGTGCAGGGTAGTATTCGTTGCCGTGAGAGTGTTCTCGTTCTTCTTGTTGTGGGGTTTTAACGACGTGTTGCCACCCCGTGCGGGGTGGCAACATCATCGAAAGGGGCACCTAAGGGGTTTTTATCGGATGGATTCTAGGTGCAGAGTCTTTGGCTCTTGGTCGGTAACATCCACATGGACGGTGTCTCCTTCGTGGATATCGCCGGCAAGTATGCCCTGAGCTAAGCGGTTTCCGAGCTCTGTTTGAACGAGCCGGCGAAGTGGTCGGGCGCCGTAGGCGGGGTCGTATCCGTTGGTGCCTAACCATTGGATGGCGTTTTCGCTCACGTCGAGGCTGATACGCTTATCTTCTAGGCGGTGTGCCATTGATTGTATTTGTAGTAGCACGATCTTTCCGAGGTCTTCTTCACTCAGTGGGTCGAACATGATGATGTTATCCAACCGGTTGAGGAACTCAGGTTTGAAAGAAGCGTTGACGACGTTCATGACAGCTTTGCTTCGGTCTTCTTGACTTTGCGTTGAGTCAATTAAGAATTGAGATCCCAAGTTTGAGGTCAAGATGAGGATAACGTTTCGGAAGTCCACGGTGCGGCCTTGTCCGTCTGTTAGACGTCCATCGTCGAGAACTTGAAGGAGGATGTCGAACACTTCTGGATGGGCTTTCTCTACCTCATCGAGCAGTACAACAGAGTACGGGCGACGGCGTACTGCTTCGGTGAGTTGTCCGCCTTCTTCGTATCCGACGTATCCGGGAGGAGCTCCTACTAGTCGTGATACAGCATGCTTTTCAGCGTATTCAGACATGTCGATGCGAATCAGCGCGCGTTCGTCGTCAAATTGGAATTGTGCAAGTGATTTGGCGAGCTCTGTTTTACCTACACCGGTTGGGCCTAAGAAAAGGAACGAACCGATGGGGCGGTCAGGGTCGCTAATACCAGCACGTGAACGGCGTACCGCGTCAGCAACAGCTTGAACGGCTTGGTGTTGTCCGATGAGGCGCTTGCCGAGTTCGCTTTCCATGTTGAGTAGTTTTTCGCTTTCGCCTTGGAGCATTTTCCCTGCGGGGATACCTGTCCATGCGCTGATGACTTCGGCGATGTCTTCTGCTGTGACTTCTTCTGAAATCATAGATTCTTCGCGGACTCGGTCTTCTGCTTGTTGAGCATCAGTTAGTTCTTTTTCGAGGGCAGGAATTTCCCCGTAAAGAAGGCGTGATGCTTCGGCCAAGTTTCCTTCACGTTGGGCAACTTCGGCACGGGAGCGTAGCTCGTCGATGCTATTTTTGATGTCTCCGACGCGGTTCAGACCGGCTTTCTCTGCTTCCCAGCGCATATTGAGTTCGCGGAGTTCTTCTTGCTTATCTGCCATATCAGCTCGTAGCGCTTCGAGGCGTTCTTTGGAGGCCTCGTCTTTTTCTTTGGCTAGGGCAAGTTCTTCCATGGTCATACGGTCTACGGCTCTGCGTAAAGCGTCAATCTCTTCTGGAGCTGAGTCAATTTCCATACGTAACCGTGATGCGGCTTCGTCGATGAGGTCGATGGCCTTATCTGGTAATTGGCGTGATGGGATATAGCGTTGCGAGAGGTTTGCGGCGGCAACGAGTGCGGAGTCTGCGATGGCTACTTTGTGGTGTGCTTCGTAGCGTTCTTTGAGTCCGCGCAAGATACCGATGGTGTCTTCGACGCTGGGTTCGCCTACGTATACTTGCTGGAATCGGCGTTCTAAGGCAGCGTCTTTTTCGATGTTCTGGCGGTACTCGTCTAGGGTGGTTGCACCGATGAGTCGAAGTTCTCCGCGAGCAAGCATAGGTTTGAGCATGTTTCCGGCGTCCATGGACCCTTCAGATGCTCCGGCGCCGACGACAGTATGTATTTCGTCGATGAAAGTGATGATTTGGCCTTGGGAGTTTTTGATTTCGTCAAGAACTGCTTTGAGTCGTTCTTCAAATTCTCCACGATATTTTGCTCCTGCGACCATGGATCCTAGATCGAGGGAGATGAGTGTCTTTCCGCGTAAAGATTCGGGGACGTCTCCTGAGACCATGCGTTGTGCAAGTCCTTCAACAACTGCGGTTTTTCCGACGCCAGGTTCGCCGATGAGTACGGGGTTATTTTTAGTGCGTCGTGAGAGTACTTGTACGACTCGTCGTATTTCGCTGTCGCGGCCGATGACGGGGTCGAGTTTTCCGCTTCGTGCTATGGCTGTGAGGTCTGTTCCGTACTTTTCAAGAGCTTGAAAAGTTCCTTCGGGGTTTGGAGTATCCACTTTTTTACCTCCTCGTATGTTGGGGATGATTCCTTCAATGGTTTGTGCTGTAGCTCCGTTATTTTTTAGGAGTGTGGCTGCGGCGTTTTGTCCCTGAGCGATTCCTAGCAAGATGATTTCTGTAGAGATATAGCTATCTCCAAGTTTTTGCGCTTGCGTTTGGGCATTTTCTAGTGCGTGGAGAACGTCTTGGCTTATTTGGGGTTTTGCAACTGTTGCTCCAGAAGTTGTGGGAAGAGTTTTAATCTGTGCGGAGACTTTTTCAGATAGTTCGTCGAGGTTTACCCCTGCAACTTTAAGTGTTGCTGCGGCGAGGCTCTGGCGAGTATCTAGCATCGCTTTTAGTATATGCTCTGGCTCTATTGATGGGTTTTTGAGAGTTTGAGCGTAGCTATTTGCTTGGTTGAGCAGTTCTTCTGATGCGCTTGTTAATTGCATGTTCATATAGTGTCCTTTCTGTGTCGTGTGCTGTTTTATGTTGTCCGAGCACCCCGTTAACGATGCCCGGTTCAACTAACTTGAGTCTACAACGCTCAACTTAGTTTATGCAATACTTCCCAGAAAAAACGTTTTAAAAATATTTACAGATACAAAAGACTATGATTCAAGAAACTCATAGTCGCTAGACTCGCGAGCCATCCGCTCTTCATCTTCTTCGGTAATACCCGCACTCAGTTTCGCAGAACGCCGGCAATAATTCAGCGCAAGAAAAAAGACTGCGAAGGCACTCACAAAAGTCAGGATTCCAGCAGTGTTACCAAAACCAGCAGCCAATCCAACGTAGTGTTCGCCAAATATTTGAGAGAGCGCAGAGATTGTTTTCCCATCACGCCGGTCAGGACACAACACCCCAAAGGTAAAAGCCCAAAACCACGTAAGGCAATGCATATAAGCTAAAGACACAGGCAAGGAACGCCCATTTGAATACCTACAAGCGTCACGATAACCCCAATAACACCCGCACAGCAGAATAACCAAAAGACTAGGGGTAATACTTATAGCAAAAATCCACGTCAGTTCGCCTTGCGCACCAAAAAGGATTCTCCCAAAGCTAACCCATAAGGCGCTCAAGAAAGCACCAGGCACAGAGAGCCTATATACGAGACGCCCAAAAACGCTCTGATGCCTTATCAAAGTATTCTCATTGGAGGGTGTTGTAGTCACTATTCCATGTTAAAACACACAGCCCTCAAAGACGAACAACTCATGGTGCAACACACTTCAAGGCAACCTCCGATAGAGTAAACGTATGAGCGATACACAATATCTAACACCACCCGAAGCTGTTTTCTTTGACCACGATGGGACGCTTGTAGACACCGAACCCATCTGGGAACAAGCCAAACAAGCAATAGCACAAGAACATCACGCTTTTTGGACAGCACAAGATACCGCCGATTGCTTAGGAAAATCTATTGACGCTTCTTTGATTCGATTACAAGAAAACGGCGTACCTCTAGAGCTTCAAGAGATGAAAGCAGAGCTTCAGAAGCAGGCTGAAACAATTTTAGAGACTCATGCCATTTCTTTAATTCCTGGAATACCAGAGGTTCTTCAAGAACTTCGCAAGGCGAACATTCCCGTTGGCATTGTCACCAATGCCATCACTCAAGTAGCAGAGCATACCGCCAGCTTATCCCCCGAAACTTTTTCAGTAATTATTGGTGATCAACAAGTTACCAACCCAAAGCCACACCCTGAGCCTTATCTACAGGCCGCAAAGCAACTCGGCGTTAATCCTCAGCGTTGCGTGGCAGTGGAAGACTCTCCTTCAGGTGTTCAAAGTGCACTATCTGCAGGCATGAAAGTTATTATTGTCCCAGGTGAGATAGATGTTATTGAAGCCAAAGGGACGACTAAGGTTAGCCATACTAACCTATCTCTTAAGGATATCCTTATTTTGAGTAATTCATAATAAGGCTTGCAAGAGCCTTCTATTCTTGATATATTCGTAATAACGAAGCGTTGGAAATCCCACATTTATCCAACACTTCACAGAACATCACAAATACACAGGAAGGCAACAACAATGGCAAACACTGCATCATTTACCGTACCAGGAATCACCGAAAACTCAGGACATCAGGTCGGAGAACTCCTCCAGATGCGCCTCCACGCAATGAACGACCTCCAACTCGTACTCAAACACGCTCACTGGAACGTTGTCGGACCATCTTTCATCGGCGTTCACGAAATGATTGACCCACAGGTATCCCTCGTACGCACCTACGCAGATGACATTGCAGAACGCATGGCAACTCTCGGAGTAGCACCTAACGGACTAGCCGGAGACCTCACCGAACAGCGCACCTGGGAAGAATACCCCCTCGGCCGCGCTAAGGCACTTGATCACCTCCGCGCACTCAACGAGGTATACACCCGCATCATTGAAGACCACCGCGTAGCCATCGCAAAGGTCGCAGACATCGACCCCGTCACCGAAGATTTGCTCATCTCTCAGACCGCAGAACTCGAAAAATTCCAGTGGTTCGTACGAGCACACCTCGAAGACGGCGAAGGCAACCTCGTCTAAGGTCTAAAGCACCTCTCTAGAGAGAAACCTAACAACCGGCTGTACACCATAAAAACTTATGGTGTACAGCCGGTCTCTCGTTATAAGGTAAAAACCATGGAGCAAGAACAGCACGAACCAACACCCCAAGAGATCAAACGCTGGAGACGATACCTCGCTGAAGAAATATCTGAAGCAAAAATCTACGCGTCCTTAGCACAACGATCACAAGGCACCGAAGCTGAAATCCTCCACGAAGTCGCCACCGCAGAACAACGTCACCAAAACCATTGGAGACAGCTCCTAGGAGCACATGCAGAACCCACACCACGCCCCTCTATTAGTGCGCATATCCTCGAGTTCTTAGCAAAACACTGCGGAACCGTCTTCGTCCTCGCACTAGCTCAACGTGCAGAACAACGCTCCCCCTACGCCCACGACCCCCACGCAACCGAAGCCATGGCAGCAGATGAAGCTGTACATGAAGAAATAGTCCGAGCATTATCTACCGCCGGACGTGAAAAACTATCAGGTAATTTTCGTGCAGCTGTCTTTGGAGCTAACGACGGACTCGTCTCTAACGTCGCCCTCATCATGGGAATTGGAGCCAGTGGAGCCAGCTCAGAATTTATTCTCCTCTCCGGCATTGCAGGACTACTAGCCGGAGCCCTATCCATGGCAGCAGGAGAATTCGTCTCCGTCAGATCTCAACGAGAATTACTCGACGCCTCAAACCCCACCCAAATCACCCTCAACGTCGCAGACCAACTCGATATCAACCAAAATGAACTCAAACTCATCTATAAAGCACGAGGAATGAGCGAAGAAGCCGCAACGCACCGAGCACAAGAACGCTTCGGACAATTCTCGTGCGACTGTGACCCATCATTGTCCTACCAAGAAAACAGCAATACCCCATCAACAGAATCACACACCACAGCCCTCGGCACAGATATTGGAGCGGCAGCAGCATCCTTCTCATTCTTCGCCTCTGGTGCACTCATCCCCATACTCCCCTACGTCTTCGGAGCATCCGGAACATTCGCAGTCTTCCTATCGTTACTTCTCGTATCCACAGCCTTAGGCATTACGGGAGGAATTGTCGGACTACTCTCAGGTGCTTCCCCCCTCAAAAGAGGACTACGACAAATCGCCATCGGACTATCTGCTGCAACCATCACCTACATATTAGGCCTACTATTTGGCACCGGAGTCGCCTAATCACCCCCCCACCAAAACGATACCCACCTTATGAGCTAAGCACTCCAGAGTCTTTGAGCGACTGCACATTAGCTCTCCATAATGCTCGCTGAATCAAAAGCATCACAATTCCAGCAACACACATTCCTAAAACATTAATTACCAGTTGAGCAGCAGAGCCCACCATCTCTTCGGAAGAACCAATAGCAATTCCTAAGGCAAGATTCCCCACTGCTGGAATCGTCGTCACCGAAATAAAGACACCAATAAGCGCACTAGATTGGTGGGTGTCTAAAGCCCAAACACCCACTGCACCAGCAAGAACCGCAACCAAAAAAGACCAAATATTAGGACGCCAAATAAAACCGGTCTGAGGCCGTGCCCCTAACACATCCAATGGTGTAAAAAGCCCCAGATAAAGAGCAATACACGCTAACAACGTAACCACTACAGTTGCTAATAAATATCCGCCCCATAAAGTGCACAAACTCCGCACAATTAAAGAACGTTCCTTAAAAGCGACCCCTGTACACAAAGCAGCCACCGGAGCAAAGTCAGGGCCAACAACCATCGCACCCACCACCAAAATAGCGGAATCTGTCAAAACAGCAATCGCAGCAAGAATCACAGCAACAACAATAAATACCCCATAGGTGAGGCTGAAAAAACTTGAATTCTGGGCTTGTGCGAGCTGATTAGCCCACATTAAAGTATTCCGTTCATGCCGAGTCAGCATCGAAGAGTCCTGAATGCCAACAGGGCGAATCTCTTGAATACTCACATCCGAATATTCAGAAAGCAATTCTAGACAGTTCTCCAAGGCATCTTCTGAAATACACCATTCAATCACATCTTGAGCATCATCTTGAACCGCTCCAGAACGAACCCTCAGCTGAGATACCTCAGCAATCGCATGAAGCCGCCGAAAGACTTCTGTACTCATACGGGGAGAAACATCAACACGTAATTGCATTATTCCCATATATTCCACCTACTTTTCGTGAAGGCATCTCTCTGCGGATAGCGCAACGCCCCTGTGCCCACTATATAAAATATATGGTAAGCACAAGGGCGTTTCACACTATCGCACAATAATGTTCACAAAAGAACTAGTCGTGTTTGACTTCCTCAATATATGCGTCTGGATCAAACGGAACATATTCTTGGTTAGGGGCAACACGGGATTCACGCTCATCAAGCTTTGAACCAAGAATACGGTTCATGATCAGCGCAATAGCGCCATCACCAGTCACGTTAGTTGCTGTTCCAAAAGAATCAAGAGCAATATACGTTGCAATCATCAAAGCAACCTGTTGATCGTTGAAACCAAGCATAGACTGCAAAATGCCAACAGCTGCCATAATAGCGCCACCGGGCACACCCGGCGCTGCAACCATCACAATACCGAGCATGCACACAAAACCAATCCACTGGCCCGTAGTCACATCAATATGCTGAGTGAAAGCAATAGCAATAGCAAAAGCTGTAATCTTTGAAGTAGAACCAGCGAGGTGAATTGTGGCGCATAAAGGAATAACGAAGTTTGCAATAGGATGACGAACACCGTTTTTAAGCGTCTGACGAAGCGTCACCGGAATCGTCGCCGCAGAAGAAGACGTACCTAGCGCTGTCAAATACGCGTCTTTCATTGTCCATACAGCGGTCAAAGGGTTTTTACCAGAAATAGCTCCGGCAATACCGTATTGGGTACCTAAAATAACAACTTCAAGAAGAAGTACCAGCACAACAACAACTGCCAAGGTTGAGATGACTTGAGCAGCTTCTCCAGAAGCACTCAAGTTCAAGAAAATACCAAAAATGTGTAATGGCAAAAGTGGAATAATAACGCGCATAATCAGAGCGTTAATAATTTCTCTAAATTCTAGAAAACCACGGCGCAACACTCCACGAGGAACAATAGAAAGCCCGATACCAATAACAAACGCAAGGATGAGAGCCGTCATGACGCCAAACGGTGGAGGCATCTGAATAGTGAAGTAACCAGAAGCCGCAGATAGCGTTTCTTCAGTAGCAGTAACGTTGTTAAAGGTGGAGGTGTCGATAAGTTTGGGGTACGCCAGCAAAGCAACAACAACCGTCAAGAAACCGGCAAACAAAGTAGAAGAATATGCCAAGGCAGCGGTTAAACCTAGCCATTTTCCTGCGCCTCGACCCAAATCACCGATAGCAGGAACAACAAGTCCAATAATAATCAGAGGAATAGAGAACGATAAGAATTGAGAAAAAATATCGTTATACGTATAAAAAATCCGAGAGATTTCTTCAGGAAGTAATTGGCCAAAAATCAGACCAAAGACTATTGCAAGAATAACCCAAGGTAAGATTCCATATTTTTTGAGCAGAGACATAAGCTTCATTCAGTTTAAGACGAGTATTGTCTCCAAAATCTTCCCACTAGTTCGTACAGCTTCCAGACAACACACTGCATATTCACCAGTTCTGTGGTTCAACTAACGAAGATTATGGGGTACACCGCGTAAAATCTCCGTAATCTTCATCCCTCCCCACAATTCCTCCATATCACAAAACCCCTAGAGCACACGCACCTTATCGATGAATATACGCTAGGGGTTTTGGTTCAAGACGGGAAGTGAAATTCTATAGGGATATTTCTACTTCCCCTAAGGCTCTTACCATTTTTATGACTGAGCAAAAATCTCACGCATCAGCTCAGCAGCCTCAGACGGGGTTTTACCCACTTTGACGCCCGCGGCTTCAAGAGCTTCTTTCTTAGCTTGCGCTGTTCCAGAAGAACCAGAGACAATAGCTCCAGCATGGCCCATTGTTTTACCTTCTGGAGCGGTGAAACCTGCAACATAACCTACGACAGGTTTTGTGACGTGTTCTTTGATGAACTCTGCAGCGCGTTCTTCAGCGTCACCGCCAATTTCACCAATCATCACGATTGCTTCAGTCTCAGGGTCAGCTTCAAAGGCTTCTAACGCATCGATATGTGTTGTACCGATGATGGGGTCACCGCCAATACCGATACAGGTTGTGAACCCGATGTCACGTAGCTCAAACATCATCTGGTATGTCAAAGTACCGGACTTTGATACAAGACCGATTTTTCCTTTTCCGGTGATATTCGCGGGAGTAATACCCACCAAAGATTCTTCAGGTGTGATAATACCGGGGCAGTTTGGTCCAATGATTCGAGTCACCATCTTGCCGTTTTCATCAACAGAGTTCTTCGCATGTGCCCAGAATTCTGCGGCATCCTGCACCGGAATACCTTCAGTAATGACCACGACTAACGGCATTTTTGCGTCAATAGCTTCAATGACTGCGTCTTTAGAAAAAGCTGGAGGAACAAAAATTACGGATACGTCTGCGCCCGTTTTTTCCATAGCTTCAGCAACAGTGCCAAATACTGTTAGTTCAATATTTTCGCCCTGTGCGTTCTGATGCGAAACGGTGCTTCCTGCTTTGCGGGCGTTAACGCCACCGACAATATGAGTACCAGCAGCAAGCATACGAGCGGTATGTTTCGACCCTTCAGCGCCGGTGATACCCTGAACGATGACTTTTGAGTCTTTGTTCAAAAAGATAGACATGTCTTATGTACCTTCTAAGAGTTCTGTGTTTGAGATGATGCGTAGGCAAGTTCTGCGGCACGAGCTGCGCCGGAGTCCATGGTTTCTTCTTGATACACAAGAGGGTGGTTAGCTTCTGCGAGGATACGTCGTCCTGCTTCAACGTTATTTCCATCAAGGCGTACTACTAAAGGCTTAGTCGCAGAATCGCCAAGAATTTCCAAAGCACGTACAATACCCTCAGCCACAGCGTCACAAGAGGTGATACCGCCAAAGACGTTGACGAAGACGGATGAAACTTGTTCATCACCGAGAATGATATCTAGTCCAGCTGCCATTACTTCAGCTGATGCACCGCCACCGATGTCTAAGAAGTTTGCAGGTTTGACATTTCCGTATTGTTCGCCAGCATATGCCACTACGTCCAAAGTCGACATCACAAGACCAGCACCATTACCGATAACGCCGACTTCGCCGTCGAGTTTAACGTAGTTGAGGTCGTGTTTTTTAGCTTCTGCTTCAAGGGGATTTTCTGCGGTTTTGTCGGCTAACCCTTGGTGTTCTGGTTGGCGGAACTCTGCGTTATCGTCAAGAGAAACTTTTCCGTCGAGAGCTAGAATTTTTCCGTCTTCGGTTCTTACTAGCGGGTTTACTTCAACGAGAGTTGCATCTTCTTTTTCAAAGACAGCGCCAAGTTGAGTCAACACTTCTGCGACAGGGGTTTGTAGCTCTTGGGAGAATCCAGCAGTCTTAACAATGTTGTGTGCGGTGTCTAGGTCGAGACCAGTTGTGGGGTTGACCTCAACTTTAGCAAGTGCCTCGGGGCGTTCTTTTGCTAGCTGCTCAATTTCCATACCGCCTTCAACGGAGCACATCGCGAGGTATGTTCTATTAGCTCGATCAAGGAGAAGAGAGAAATAGTATTCTTCTGCGATTTGTGCCCCTTGCGCAATCATGACGCGTTCAACGCGGTGACCTTTAATATCCATCCCGAGGATGTTTTGGGCGTGAGTGTATGCTTCTTCTGGGGTTTTTGCGACTTTGACGCCACCGGCTTTGCCGCGCCCGCCAACTTTTACCTGTGCTTTGACGACGGTTACTCCGCCAATCTTTTCGGCTGCTGCTTTTGCTTCTTCAGGTGTTGTCGCGACGATGCCTTCAAGCACGGGCACTCCGTGCTTTTCAAACATGTCGCGTGCCTGGTATTCAAACAGATCCACTAGATTCCTTCTTCGTTGAAGTAGTGCTGGCAGTGATGCATGCCAGCGTTCTTTCTTCTTGGATATTGTTTCTACCCCACTAAAGAGAGGTAGAGCACAATATCTTCTTCAAGACACTTTAGCTCAAAGGAGGAATAGATGCAGGTCTATGCGACAAGAACCCCTATTTTCTTCTTAAAACCTTGGCTTTGACTAGTAGATAATCAATTCTTAACTTTTTCAATAGTGTCAAGTAACGTCACTAAGAATGGTGCTGTTGTAGAAGAACGTGGAACCATCAGATATTCAAAACGGTCGATACGCCACAACATAAGTTCAGCTTCGCCCACGTTACAACGCCACCCCATACCAATATCAAATAGTTCTGGTGTAGCGTCATCTTCAAAAGTGACACAGCGGGCAAGCACTTCAGGAGCTTCTTCACCAGATAGCTCAATAACAGTTCTATTGGCAGATACGTCGAGGACAAGCCCCGGTTCTGAGCCGAGGGCACGATCTAGGGCACGCCCCAATTTTATGGGGTCTACGTGAGTAGCGATGAGGAAAGTATCCTCATGAACCCACAGAGCCGCCACAATTTGACGCGTACCGTAAAGGATCTCTCGTGCTTGAGAATCCCCCGTAACTTCACCGCGATGACGAGGAAAGTCGATGCCAAGCACCTGAGACATGCGTGCTGCAGCAACAGAGTCTGGTGCAACTTGAATACGTACCAATGTTAACGACGAAATTTCTCGAACCTGCACGCTCGTATCGCTTACAGCATTCATTGCTTCGGTGAATTCAGAAGCAACAGAAGGCACAGTATCTCGTTCAGGCATCAGTAATCCTCCACAATGACGGTGAAAACTCACCCCTATTTTATCGGTATTCTTCACGGCGTATCGTCAAACCAACAATCGCACCGAAGATTATGCACACAGCTAATAAATTACCTAAAGTTTCTTTAACGGCGCATAGCGCAAGAGGAGGCGTTTTTCTTCTGAACCAAAACGCACCTTTGCAACGGTTTTATCTCCGCTTCCTTCTAAGGCAACAACTTTTCCTTGACCAAAACTTTGGTGCAAAACCTCTTCCCCAACGGTTAGTTGAGGTATTTCTTTACGCGGCTGAACACGAGAGACGTTGACGCGACGAGCCGCTTCACGAAGTCCAGTACCTGAACTTTTGTGTAAACCTGTTCCAAGAGCTTCCGTGCGAGGGTGAGAGGAGGTGGTAGACACGGCGTTGAAGCCTTTTCGAGCCCATTCAATAAGGTCTTCAGGAATCTCTTCAATAAAAGGAGAGGGAGGGTTCATCTGACTTTGACCCCAAAGCGAACGACTCTGCGCGCGTGTAATATACAGTTTCTGTCGCGCTCGTGTCAGACCAACATAGGCAAGTCGGCGTTCTTCGCTCATTTCTCCTTCATCGGTCATCGCCCGCTGGTGTGGAAAGATTCCGTATTCCATTCCAGTCAAGAACACCACCGGAAATTCTAGGCCTTTAGCAGTATGCAAAGTCATCAACGTAATGACTCCTTGCGCGCGTGCTTGTGCCACTTCTTCAGCAATTTTTTGGGCACTTGCGGACTGTTCGTCGGTGTTTTCTGGGGCGGCCGGTATTTGGTCAGCATCTGCTACGAGAGCAACGTGTTCGAGGAAATCCGCCAGAGATGCCTCGGGGTTATCGTGTTCGAAGTCTTGGACTGCTTCAACCAATGAGGAGAGGTTCTCAACACGGGATTCGTCTTGGATGTCTTGGGATTCTCGTAGTGATTGTAAGTATCCGCTTTGTTCTAATACAGCTTCTAAGCAGTTTGCTGGAGAGGAGGATTGAACAAGCGTTGAGAGGTCTTGGATGAGTTGCACAAAAGAGGCAATTTTTTTCTGTGCAGCTGCACCGAGTCCTGATATTTCTGAGCATTGGGTGAGAGCTTGCATGAAGGAGCACCCTTGACGAAGTGCATAATCAGCCACAAGCCCTTCACTCTTTGCGCCGATACCACGTTTAGGGACGTTGAGAATACGGCGAGTGTTCACATCGTCATCAGCGTTGACCATAATTCTTAGGTAGCTTAGAACGTCTTTAATTTCTTTGCGTTCGTAGAAGCGTGTACCGCCAACGACTCGATAGGGCAAGCCTTCTCTCATCAGGGCTTCTTCTAAGATACGAGATTGCGCATTGGTCCGGTAGAAAATTGCGACATCTCCGGGACGTATCCCGTGTGATTCGTAAAGACGATCAATCTCAGCTGCAATATATCGCCCTTCACCATGCTCATTTTCGGCAACATATCCAACAATTTTTTCGCCTTCTCCAGAGGCTGTCCAAAGTTTTTTGGGGCGTCGGTCTTTATTTTTTTCGATAACGGCGTTAGCTGCCGAGAGGATATTCTGTGTTGAACGGTAGTTCTGTTCAAGCATGATGGTTCGAGCGGAGGGATAGTCTTGTTCGAAATCGATAATATTGCGAATATCAGCTCCACGAAACGCGTAGATGGACTGGTCAGAGTCACCGACGACGGTGAGTTCTGCTTCGTTTTTGCCGACGAGTTCTCGTACGAGAGCGTATTGTGCGTGGTTTGTGTCTTGGTACTCGTCCACCAAAATATGTTTGAAACGTGTTCGATAGTATTGAGCGACTTCTGGAACTGTTCGTAGAAGATGCACGGTCTTTGAGATGAGGTCGTCGAAGTCTAGGGCGTGAGCTGCTTGGAGTCGCTGTGTGTACCCGTTATAGACTTGTGAAACTGCCCGGTCAAAGGGGTTCGCGGGGTTCATCGTCGTTTGAAAATCATAAGCTGTGATGAGCTCATTTTTTAGTTGACTAATCCGTGAGGCAATCGCTTTAGGCGCTATTTTTTGAGTATCTATTGCAGAGTTTTTAGCTAAAGTGGTGATGAGTCTCAGCGAGTCTGCAGAATCATAGATAGAGAACGTCGTCTTCATATCTAGGTGGGATGCTTCTTTACGTAAGACTCTCACACAGAAGCTGTGGAACGTAGAAATCCACATACGGCGCGCAGATTCTCCGACGAGTTCGATAATTCTCTCACGCATTTCGGCGGCGGCTTTGTTGGTGAAGGTAATCGCAAGAATTTCACTTTCATAGGCTCGGCCCGTTGCCAGCAAGTAGGCAATGCGATGAGTCAAGACACGAGTTTTTCCTGAGCCAGCACCGGCAACAATCAGAAGCGGTTTCCCTTGATGGATAACAGCTTCATGTTGTTGTTTGTTAAGACCTTCTAGAAGATTATGGGCTCGGTGATTCTCTGGGGCAGGTTTACGATGAGAGGTTTCAACACCGTATCCACCACTTTGGTAGGACGGTGGCAGGAAATCTAACTCTGCAATATCTTGAGGTACGTCAAGGTTAGGAGTAGGTTCTTCAGTCGGTTCCCATAGTGGTTCGTCGAAGATGGGTTCTTCGTATGTAAAGATGGCAGGCTCCTCTAGGTGCGGAGCTGGAGCAGCATGTTTTTTGGTGTGTTTCTTCGTGCCAGGAGTTAGGCTCTCATCATCAAATAAGTATTCCATCGTGTGAACCAGTCTATCTCGTACACGTGTTCGATGAAAATAGGTAGATTCTTATGATGTTGCGAATATCCGTTAAAGGTTCAATAAACCGCCTTGAGCTGAGCTCATTCACGCACATGGTGTGTCAATACTTCATCCGTAGAGAAGTTTCTTTGTGCCCTCGAATGGATTCGAACCATCGACACCCGCTTTAGGAGAGCGGTGCTCTATCCCCTGAGCTACGAGGGCCAAACTTTATTTAATTATTCCTGCTAAGGGACACACTATACCAATAAATTCTTAGGTGAACTACAGGTTCTTTTTCTTCTTACGGAAAATCATCTGAGCGACGACTAGACCGATGACGATGCCGATACCGCCGGTGATAGAAACCCACATGGCAGCGTTGCCAAGGCTCAGCGCCATGAGTAGACCAATGAGAACACCGGGTACTCCTCCGGCAATCATTCCAACTGCCATGTAGGTAAATTCTTGGTCAGAACCGTTGCTGGGGCTTTCAAACTGAGTAGACATAGTCCTATCTTAGCGTGGATATAGAAATGCGACCCCTGCTGGTCGTACGAGGGTCGCATCACCCGAATAAAATATTCGGTGAGATTTCCTAGATCAGGAAAAGTTATGAATTGTTCACCCAGTAGATGACCAGAGGTGAACTCATAATATTCATGTAGGAGGGGAACATTATAACTGTTCCCCTCACTAGCATGAGTATGTAATTTTTAGAGGCCTGCGTAGGTGTAGTAGCCGGAGACAGGCATGAGTCCGCCACCGTCAACAGCGGTGAGCTGAGTACCCTGAGATGGGTTGAGAGCGGAAATCATCTGACCGTTACCGACGTAGATACCCACGTGTGCGAAGCCGTTAGTGAAGACGATGTCGCCTGGCTGTGGGTAAGCAGTAGGAACAAGCTGACCAACCATTGCGTAGGTGTAAGGGGTCAAGTTGATGCCTGCACGTGCGTAAACGTTAGATACGAAGCCGGAGCAGTCCCAAGCTTTGTAGGAGCGTCCACCCCAGATGTATGCACCGCCGATTCCATCGTATGCAGAGGCAAGAACCTGAGCGCGTACGCCTGCAACATTAGTTGCAGAAGACTGTACAGCAAGACGAGGTGCTGGAGCAGGTGCAGGTGCTGGTGCTGGTGCAGCGGCTGGAGCTGGCGCTGCAACGGGTGCAGGTGCTGGAGCAGGTGCAGCTTCTACAGCTGGCGCAGGAGCGCTTTCAACGGTAGCGCCCCAAGTGGTGATGTTCTCGTAAGAAACTTCAGGAGTGGTGTAAGTAGTAAGGGTTGCTGAGTAATCAACAGGAGCAACGGTGTTTGCTACACCGAATGCGTTAGCAGGTGCAATAGAGCCTGCTAGAGCGGCACCAGCAACAACAGCGATACCTGCGTTGCGTGCGATGTTAGATTTCTTTGGTGCCATGTGGCGTGCAGTGTTAGCCATGTTTATTTTCCTCCATTGCCTCACGAGGTAAGCTGTCGGGTTCGAGTAGAAGGTTCACTCGGTTACTGATATTCCAGTAACTTCACCCCTAGGGCTCTTCATCTAAGAACCCAAAAGGATGGGTCCCCCGCTTCTGCCAAGCATGTCATGATGTTTTCGTTACCTCAGTGTGAACAGTGGCAGAACTAGGCGATCTGTTCTGAGGGTGCCTCTCCGACCAGTGATTGGCACGTTGAAAACACTACTACACCTTCAACTCAAATGTCACGTTTTGGTTACGAAAACATGTTTTTGTCTCACGAGGCGAGCCCACAAAAACACATTAAAGCCACGGCAAATCATGTGGTATTTTTTCTTTTCTTGCTCTAAAAACCTATTTTCTAGTGCAAACAAAGGCTTTAAGGGTTTGTGCAACACAGGAGAACCAACATTAAAAAGGTCACGAAATGATTAAAAAAAATATACGAGGTATGTCTCACACCCGTGTCCTTTTCGTGACTTTTGCCCCAGATAGACCCCTCGAAGCATCGTCAGCACCAAAAAATAAAGGCTCAACAAGCTACCTGCCAACAGCAACAAGAGCCATAGAGAAGCATTAAAAAGTTGAGGTGGGGTACCCTCCACAGGAGTACCCCACCTCAACCAGATAAAAAGCTTCCACATATTCGGACAAATCCAAGGAGGCTCTCACCGATAAGAAGTTCAACCACTCATCAGTATCCTGCCTTGTATCAAAAGGTGCTCAGCGTTCTCCAAAAGATATCTACCGCTTGACGATAATCGCTTCAGCAACATCCGCAGAAAGTGTCACTTCCTGATCCTCACCATCAGCACGGACAATAACAGCCCCTTGTGGTGCAGATGCGATAGAAACCGTAGCACCATAAATAATGCCCGCATCCCCTAGACGACTCATCAATTCAACGTCAGTTTGAATAAACTCGGGGAAACGAGAAATCGTGAAACGATCTTCTACACGAGAATCTTTAGCCGCAATACTCATAGAGACAGTGCGTTCATCGTTATTTTCGCTCTTCGCTCCCAGCTCTTCAAGACCAGGAATAGCATTTCCATACGGAGAAAATTTTGGATTATTGAGGAGCTCAACTAAGCGACGTTCAACACGCTCACTCATTACGTGTTCCCAACGGCAAGCTTCCTCATGGATATACGCAATGTCTAAGCCGATGATATCGGCTAACAAACGCTCTGCAAGACGATGTTTACGCATCACTTCTACAGCCTTTTTACGACCCTGCTCTGTTAATTTCAAAGAGCGGTCAGAAGAAACCTCGACAAGACCATGTTTCTCGATGCGAGCAACAGTCTGCGAAACGGTTGGGCCAGAGTGTTCTAAACGCTCTGCAATACGAGCGCGCATAGGGACGATGCCCTCTTCTTCTAGTTCAAGAATAGTCCGTAGATACATCTCAGTAGTATCAATTAGGTCAGTCATATGTCTTAACTCCCTTCTCTGGCGCCAAACCAGTGAGCAAATAACTCTTAACCTGAGTATATATGCACTTCACGTTGTAGGGCGAACAGGGGATACAACCCTTCATGAATATGACAAATCTATAAATTTTCGCTGTGCTCACCACACAATGAACATGCCATAGAAAGTAACGCTCAAGACCTCAGAAAATATTATTCCTTTTCAGAGAATGAAACACTCTCTTTTCTTCAAGCAAGGCACAATAGAACATAACCGGACGTTAAAACCGGTGTCAGTACGTATACGGTGAGTTCACCATGATTTGGAGAATCAGTGACACAGTTTCCTTCTATCCCAGTCGATATGCTTCCTCAGGACGGACGTTTTGGGGCAGGCCCTTCAAAAGTACGCCGTGAGCAAATTTCAGCTCTCACCCGTGCAGCTGAGCTTCCACTTCTTGGAACGTCACA
Source organism: Rothia sp. P7181 (assembly GCF_048513015.1). Classification (NCBI taxonomy): domain Bacteria; kingdom Bacillati; phylum Actinomycetota; class Actinomycetes; order Micrococcales; family Micrococcaceae; genus Rothia; species Rothia sp. P7181. The sequence goes on from NZ_JBLXXZ010000001.1 coordinate 105,666, forward strand.
CCGACAAGCACCAGTTAAAAATCTTGTTGAAGAAATTCGACAGGGCTTATCTCACATGTTCAACGCGCCAGAAGGCTACGAAGTCGTGCTCGGTAACGGTGGGGCAACAGCTTTTTGGGATGCGGCAACTTTTGGGCTCGTCAAACATAAAGCTCAACATCTAAGTTTTGGAGAGTTTGGTTCTAAATTTGCGCAGGCAACTACAAAAGCTCCTTTTCTAGAAGAATCTTCCATTATTGAGGTGCCTGCTGGTAGTTGTCCATCTGCTCAAGCGGAACAAGGCGTCGATGTGTATGCGTGGCCTCATAACGAGACTTCTACAGGCGTCGTGGCACCAGTTATTCGCCCCGAGGGTATCAGCTCAGAGGCGTTGGTTGTTATTGACGCAACAAGTGCCGCTGGCGGTATTGACGTTGATTTATCTCAAACAGATGTCTATTACTTCTCCCCTCAAAAGAACTTTGCTTCTGATGGAGGATTGTGGGTAGCCTTCTTCTCTCCAGCAGCTATTCATCGCGCATATGAAATTGCTCAGTCTGGACGCTGGATACCTGATTCGTTGAATCTTGTCACGGCAATCGAGAACTCTCGAAAAAACCAGACCTATAACACCCCTGCACTGACGACTTTGGTGATGTTAGCGGAGCAGATTCGTTGGATTAATAACAACGGTGGCTTGTCCTTTGCTGCTGGACGTACCGCAGACTCTTCGCAGAGAGTTTATCAATGGGCAGAAAATTCTTCCTTTGCAGAACCTTTTGTGCAGAACTCTGCAGAACGCTCTCAAGTGATTTGCACTATCGATTTTTCAGAGCAGGTTGATGCTTCGTATGTTGCGCAAGCACTTCGTCGTAACGGTGTTGTGGATACTGAGCCATACCGTAAACTTGGACGAAATCAGCTACGTATTGCAACTTTCGCGGCGATTGATCCAGAAGATGTTTCAGCGCTCTTAGAATGCATTGATTACGTTGTTGCTCAAAAGAGTGCGTAACCGTTCATAATGTAAAGGTTCTTAAAGAGTATTTTGAACCTTGATATAGGTCTTTTTGGGGCGCTGTCTGATGTTCAGACAGCGCCCCAAAATTTAGAGAGGAAAGCATCGATAAATTATCGTGGCTGCTGAATTTCTAGAGCTGTTGTCACAGGGTCAAGAGGTTCTTCTTCGGTACGTTTGAAAACAAACTTCGTTTTTCGAGAGCGGTCAAAGACGAGTTTGAGTTTTTCTGAACGGTAGTACCATAGCAGCCCAATAAGACCTGCCAGAATACCTGATAATGCTGCAATACCAAGACCCCAACGCGCACCCCAGTGGTCGTTGACGAGGCCAACAAGAGGTGCCCCGACGGGCGTGCCGCCTAAGAAAACTGCGATATATAAACTCATGACTCGTCCACGCATCTGTGGTTCAGTCGTGACCTGAACGTATGCATTCGCTGAAGTAATAATCGTCAAGGCGCAAAGGCCCATGGGTATGAGTGTTATGGAAAAGAACAGCAGGTTAGGAGAAAGAGCCGCGCATAAGGCAGACAGCCCAAAGGCTGCTGAAGCCCCAAAAATAAAGCGCAGGCGAGGACGTTCTCGCCGTGCGGCGAGGAGAGTTCCAATGACAGAGCCGATGGCCATAGTGGAGTTAAGAAAGCCGAATTCTCCAGCACCTTTATCAAACTCTGTTGTTGCCATTGCCGCGATGTTCATTGCGGAGTTAAGCCCGAAGGTTCCCACCAGAAAAACTGCTACCATCACTGCCAAAATATCGGGGCGTTTTCTGACGTATGCGACGCCGTCGCGGATACGTCCGGTTGAACGATCCGCCCGAGGAGTGGGGCGAAGCTCTCGAGTTCGAATCAACGAGATTGCAGCAAGCATGATGAGGAATGTTGCAGCGTTGATGAAAAAGACTGGCCCAGTACCCAAAAGAACAACAAGAATACCGGCACATGCTGGGCCGATAAGACGTGCAGAATTAAAGGATGTGGAGTTGAGGGCTACAGCGTTAGGCAAGTCGTTATCGTGAACGAGCTCAGAAACAAAGGTTTGGCGGGCAGGAACTTCGAGAGAGACGATGATTCCAGCGACGAGGGCTAATGCGTAAACGTGCCAAATTTGGATGTGCCCGCTCATCACTAAGAATCCTAGTATGAGGGAGAGAATGCCCATTGCGCTTTGTGTCGTGTAGAGCAGTTTTCGGCGGTCTAGCCTATCTGCAAGGACTCCGGCATAAGGTGCTAAGAAGAGTTGAGGGCCAAATTGTAAAGACATGACGATTCCGAGTCGAGTGGAATCGTTATTAGAGAGTTCGTTAAAAATCAGCCAGTCTTGAGCAGTATGTTGCATCCATGTTCCGATGTTGGAAAGGAATGCTCCGATAAACCACAGTCGATAGTTAAAAATCCATAAAGAACGGAAAGTAGGAGATTTGCCATGTACCGGTTGGGGCCCGTTGCGTTCAGTTGTGAGCGTTGTTGCAGGGGGTGAGGAGGTTTTCTCCTGCGGGAGAGTTTCGGCGTGTGGAGTTCTCTTACTCGTAGAAATCAGTCCTTAGATGTGTGTGGTTATTGTGCGTCGTTGAGGTCTTCAGTTTCGGTGGTGTCTTCGAGGTCGGCGTTTTCGGCGTTTTCTTCTTCGATGGCGCTCATGCGCTCAGACCAAGGAACCCATGCTGGGGCGAGGAGTGCATCGTCTCCGGGGATAAGTCCTACTTCGCATACGGTGGCGATTTTAGAACGCGGTGTTCGAGAAAGTGTCGCAAACCAGAACCAGCCTCGGTATCCGGACATCGTGCATTCAAAGAGGTGTGTGGTGAGGCGTTCTTCTTCTCCACGTAGGTGGTGAACGATACCGATGTTTTCTGCGGAGGTAATCTCTTGGATTCCGGCGAGCGCAATATCTTTTGCTTGAGCAAGAACGGTATCGACTTTGCTAGTTCGACGTCGTTTAGTGGGTGCACCTAGTGTTGGTTCTGCAGTCTGGGTGGTTGCAGGAGGGTGTGCGTTGCTGTCATCGTGAGGGTGTTCAGATAGGGCGGAGCTATGCTCTTCTGAGGTGGATGGCTCCGCGGGGATTGTATCGTTCTTTATCTGTTGGGACATACCTTCTATTAAAGCGTGAAATGAGAAACTTTGCTCGGTGTTTGGTTGATACGGTATGTATATGACTGAGAGTTCTCCCGTAATGTCGTCTTCATTGGCGGTTTCTATTTTGAGTTTTTGTGGTGCTCTATGCACTGTTCTTGGGGTGTTAAGCGGCGTTGTAATGTTATTTCTCATATGGCTTAGAGGTGAGGCTCCTCATGTTTTGACGTGGGGTGCGATGGTGCTGTTGCCGGTGGGGTTTTTGAGTTTGGTGATGTCTCTTGTGGTGGCTATGGTGGGGCGTAAAGCGCAAAGAGGACATTCAAAGTCTTAGCAAAGAGTCAGCTTATATATATCTGTCTTTCAGCAGACTCCCAGCTTTAAGAGTGAGAATAAGACCGTGAACACAAATCAACCTGAAGCAAAATTACTCGTCGTTGACGATGAACCAAACATCCTTGAATTACTTGCAACCTCACTCAGGTTCGCCGGCTTCGAGGTTGTCACTGCATCTAACGGTCGTGAAGCACTCGAAAAAGCAGAGAGTGAAAACCCTGATTTAGCGGTCCTTGACGTGATGATGCCCGACCTTGATGGATTCACCGTCACTCGCAAACTCCGTGCAGCAGGAAGACTCTTCCCCGTTCTCTTCCTCACTGCTAAAGACTCCACCGAAGACAAAGTCGCTGGGTTAACAGTAGGTGGAGACGACTACGTCACGAAGCCTTTTAGCCTTGACGAAGTCGTTGCACGTATCCGTGCGGTATTACGCCGAACACATCAAGGAGAAATAGACGACTCCCGTCTACGCGTCGGAGATCTCATCCTCGACGATGATGCACACGAAGTATTTCGAGGAGACCGAGAGATTGATCTCTCCCCCACAGAATTCAAACTACTACGCTATTTAATGCTCAACCCAAACCGCGTGCTGTCCAAAGCTCAAATTCTTGACCACGTTTGGGAATATGACTTCAACGGGGACGCTTCTATCGTAGAGTCTTATATCTCCTACCTACGTAGGAAGATTGATAATATTCCAGATCAGCCACCAATGATTCATACCAAACGCGGCGTTGGGTATCTCTTACGCACCGCAAAATAAACGTGAGTTATTGTGACTAAGATTCGTCAAAAAATAGGACAACTGGGCGCGCTCTCTTTGCGTACCCAGTTGGTTCTTTTAACTAGCTTGCTCTTAGCCCTAGCAATTTCAGTAACCTCGTTGGTTGCTATATCTGCTCTACGTGGGCAAATGATAGAACAACTTGATGAGGAGATGAGTTCAAACGCTCAAACTCTCACAAGTTATCTCACAGAAGGACCTCATCAACCCAGCACGAGTTCTCTTCTTCGGTATCAAGCGTATCTTTTAGATGACCAAGGAATAGTGCTCTCGTCTTTGGTGGGAGCATCATCCATTCAAAGTTCGACACCAGATCTTTCGGGCTGGACGCATGAGAAGGTGTCCCGTTTTTCTCATAAAGGAATCACCGTTAAATCTGTTAACGGTAAAGCTGAGTGGCGTATTCTCCCCATTGATTATGGGGACCTTGATTATTCTGTCATTATTGCTACACCATTGAGACAAACGCATGCGGTGGTTGCACTAGTTGCTATTTTGACGCTCACTTTTGGTGTAGCAACGCTCTTTGCCTCAGTCGCCATGAGTTGGGTCATGGTAACAAGAGCATTTGAGCCACTAGCTCGAGTTGAAAAAACAGCCGCACGTATCGCGGCAGGTGACCTTTCACAGCGTATGGAAAAATACAACCCATACACTGAAATTGGTCATCTTTCAGCCTCTCTCAACACTATGTTGAGCCATATCGAAAAAGCCTTTGAGGTGCAGAAAAACTCCGAAGTGAAGATGCGTCGTTTTGTGGGCGATGCTTCTCATGAGTTAAGAACTCCTCTCGTCTCTATTCGCGGATATTCTGAGCTATATCGCCAAGGTGCTTTACAAAGTGAAGAAGCTGTAGCAAACGCCATGAGTCGTATTGAAGCAGAGTCGAAACGTATGGGGCAATTGATTGAGGATTTGCTCACCCTGGCTCGTATTGATGAGCGTCGCGAGTTAGAGAATCGCATTATTGATCTTCTTGATTTAGCTCAAGACGCATCCCATGACGCTTTTGCCACGTCTCCAGATAGAACCGTTCAAGTGGTTGGGCTATCAGGACACACTACCCCTGAAAGTGCTTATGTGTATGGAGATGATTCTCGCTTGCGACAAGTCATTGCAAATCTAATGACTAACGCTATTCGCTACACTCCTCAGGGCTCACCTCTTGAGATAGCAGTCGGAACAGTCAGCACGGAAGACGGTCAGCAATTCTCTCAGATTGAGGTTCGAGACCACGGACCAGGTATCCACGGTGAAGACCGCCAGAGAGTTTTTGAACGGTTCTATCGTGCTGATACTTCGCGCACTCGTGAAACGGGAGGCACGGGGCTTGGTCTGGCTATTGTTGCCGGTATCGTTGCCCAGCATGAAGGACAGGTTGAGGTCTTAGAAACTACTGGCGGAGGGGCAACCTTCAGATTACGCTTTCCCAGCTACGCTGGAGATGGCGTTTCGCGTGAAACATAAATTTCACATCTGCGTCTGTGGATTATTAGCTCATACCGCGTTAATAGCACCTATTTATCCACAATTTTCCTAATGAGCTACTGATATGACGTCTATCTCCCTAATGTAAAAGTCAGAAGATACGTTCTTCTACTTCGTTATAGAACATTTTTAGGAGACATCATGGCACAGTTCCTTGTTGACGCAGAGATGATTAGCCAGAAAAGCGCCACGGCACGCGCACAAATTGATTCGATTATCGCAGAAGTTAATGGGCTCACCAGTTCCTTACAAGATTTAGAAGGTTCTTGGACTGGTGCTGCTTCACTCAACTTTCAAGGTGTGCTTGCTCAGTGGAGGGCAACACAACAACAAGTAGAGCAGTCTATTGCTCACATTAATGAGGCGCTCTCACGTGCAGGTGTTAATTATGCTGATACAGAATCAGCAAACGCTGCCATGTTCCTCGGATAGTAAGCGCAGGGGCAGGAACGCTACCAGCTCTAGGCTGTAGTGTTCCTGCCCTAACTTAATCGTGATAAAGCTTAAGGTATTTCCCCAGAATTTTAGGGTTCTTGAGGGCACACGGTATCTTGCCGTGAAGATAATACCCACCCTAACTCACTCGTAGTATCTTGAGTCCATAAGCTGGTACGTATAACCAGAACGTGGCGAGTCCTTACACGAGACAAAAGACGAATCACAGAATCCCCCAGCATCTCACAGCTGATAAAAGTTGGTTCGTCGTGCGCATAAAAAGCACGTGTACGATATTCCACGGCGAGTGAACGTTGTGTGTGTATCCCCTGATATGTCACCCACCAGAAGTTTTCTCCCAATACTTTTTCTAAATACTGTTCCTGCTCATAATAGTGAGGCTGATACAGGGTCTGTTCATAGCCCTTAACGAGTTCAAGAGCATCCTCAATGTTTAAGGTTTCTCTTTCTTGACCGTGAAGGGCAGAGGTAGCCTTCTTTTTTTCTTGTGGCAGAGGAGTCTTTTCATCTGCTGAGGGCAAGTCAAGGTTGAAGCCCGGTCCAGTAGGTGTCGGTGTTCCTTGTTGAAACGACAGGGCAGCATCTCTAGCTCGAGTATCTGCAGCCTCATTCATATCTTGCCCAGAGTGCCCTTTAACCCACACAAATTCGTAGTCCCGCCCTTGCATTGCTTGGTCAAGCGCTTGAATGAGCTCTTGATTCTGAACGGGTTTACCGTCTGCTTTCTTCCACCCTTTTTTCTTCCACCCTGGCAACCATTTAGTCACCGCGTTAATGGTGTACTGAGAATCACAAAGAACTGTAAGTTTACGTTCAGGAAGGTGTGCAGTGGCTTCAAAGAGTTCGAGTACCGCCCGTAATTCACCCTGATTATTTGTTGCGTGCTCCCATCCACCTGCTGACCAGTTATCGTGGTCGATATACCACGCCCATCCAGCCGGTCCAGGATTCATTAATGCTGACCCATCTGTTGCGGCAATAATCTCTTGTGTCATTTCAACAAGACCTTCCTCAAGGACGTAGATTCTTCACACCCTAGCTTATCCGCTCTTATGTGTTTCTGGTGCTACCGGTGTTCAAACATAAAAACATCTAGAATAGCCTGTATGAGCGCATACCCACAGACAGATCGACAATCTGTTCATCTATATATGTTGCCGTCAGCGATTCTTCGCTCAGGACACGGCATCACATGGTTGTCCTATGTTGGTATCGCCGAACAGACGAAAGCAGCCCAGTATCGTAACCCTGAGGATGCACTCAATTACGCCGCGCAACAAACCCTCATGCGGTGTATCGCCGCATGCGCATTAGATATTCGCCCCACCCACGCCGCTCATATTCCTGTCGATAGGACATGCCAGCTGTGTGACCCAAAAGCAACACATGGAAAACCGCGGATTTCTGGTATTAACTTCAATATGTCACGAAGCCACGGAATGGTTGCCGGAGCATATTTTGCAGAAGACAGTCAAGATCCACAGGCTCAATTACTCGGCATCGATATTGAAAGAATGCGCGGAAATCTCCTCGACGGATACGACAAAGTCACTCTCACCGAAGAAGAAAAAACTATCATCGCCGAATGCCCAGAAGAGAACCGAACATTATTAAGGTTGTTACTGTGGACAGCTAAAGAAGCCGTCCTCAAAGCTACCGGACACGGACTTGTAGCAGGCCCCCAAAAAGTTCAGGTGAAACTTCTCGACCCGCCCCAAAACCTACTCGATATCTCTGGCTATAAGGCGACGGGAACTCTCAACATTGAGGGGTACCAACAACAGTTTTATCTGCACTGGTTTGTGCAAGGTGAATTTGTCATAGCCGTAGCGACAAACCAAGACCGTACAGTCAAGGCACACCCCGTTACCAAGCCCTACGACATCAAGCAAAGTATTCCGTTATCCCCACAACGTGTCAAAACGCTATAAGTCTGTTGCCGGCTCACACTATGAAGATACGGTCTTGATATTCAAGGCCTGCCCAAAGGAACCGAGCTTAGTTCCCGTCTCACGGTGTTCACTATCTGGGGTTGAGGCTTTGACGAGTCCAGCTCCTGCAAATAATGTGATGTGGTCAGGTTCAACCTGAGCACATCGCAAAACGAGCGCCCATTGTCCGTCTCCAGAGGGGTCCATCCAGCCTACAAGACCGCCGAAGAATCCTCTTTCGAAGCTTTCTAATTCGCGGATAACCTGACGTGCCGTATGTGTTGGGTAGCCACAAATTGCAGGAGTCGGGTGGATAGCTCGAGCGCCGTCTAAAGCGCTCATACCATCTTTGAGACGTCCTGTAATTTTTGTGGCCAGATGCCATAGTTGCGGAGTGTTAATCAGTTGCGGAGTTGCCGGAACATGAAGTTCTTCGGTCACTGGCGATAGGCATCTTTTGATATCGGCAACAACGGTAGCGTGCTCTGCACGGTCTTTAGCTGAGCGCATGAGTGCTTCACCGATTTGTGCGTCTTCGGTACTCCCGATGGGAGCTGTGCGGGGTGAGCTTCCGGCGAGAGGGAAGGTGGTAAAGACTCCGTCTTCGACGCCGAATACAAGTTCTGGGGAGGCTCCCATTAAGTAGCTTTGGTCGGAGAGTTTCATCGAGAACACATAGGCGCGTGGTTGTTGTGCCCATAGGTTATGGTAAATGTTCTCTAATGTTGGGCGGTCTTCTTCGTAGTAGACATGAAGAAGACGGGAGAGCACCACTTTGTCGAGTTCCCCGTTGTTCATTTTTTCGACAGCTCTCCCAACATTCTGGCGGTATTCGGGGTTGTCGATACCCTCAATACGCGTTGGGCTGGGGCAGGTTTTTTCTTGAACTGTTGGGGCAGGTGTTCGTTCAATCGTTTCGGGAACGTATAGAAGTGCAGGTTCTTGAGGGTCAAATGGGATGACTCCGATAACGCCAGTTCCGCGTTCTTGAGCACGTTTGAGAGCGTCTTTTTCGTTAACTGGTTCTAGCTGTCCGAGTGCTCTGAGGCAAGTGTCTCCATAGGTGAATTGAAAGGCAGGGTACTCGTTTGTGGGCATGGGTTATGGTGTTCTTTCTATCGAGACGGGGACGGTTAGCATGAGGAAGCATTGATTCCCCGATCAAGGTTTTAGAAGGTTGCCCCACCATCAACGGTAAGGCTTTGCATGGTGACGTGTTTAGCGCGTGGGCTTAGAAGGAATGTTGCGACTTCTGCGATGTCTTCTGGTTCTGCGATACGTCCTAGGGGTATTCCTAAACGGTAGTTTTCTAATGATCCTTTAATGGGTGTTTGGCTGCGGTCTTCGCCGTTCCATGAATCGGTGACCATGGGAGTGCGTGTTGTTCCTGGGCATAGAACATTTGCGCGGATTCCGTGTGGGGCAAGTTGCAACCCAAAACTTGTTGTGACTCGTGTTGCGGCAGCTTTTGACGCTCCGTAGGCTCCAAATTCGGCGCGTGGTACGTTTGCAGCGTTTGAGCTGATAGTGACGATACCTCGACTGTTTGTCGGGTCTTGTGGTTGTTGTTCTATCATGTATTGGGCAACTTCTCGAGTGACTAAGAATACCCCGTCAGCGTTGACGGCATGGACGGTGCGCCATTGTTCTAGGGTCGTTTCGAGAAGAGGAGCAGCATGAACAATCCCAGCGCAGTTAATGAGTCCTTGTACTGGCTGGCGACGTTGACGAAGGTAATCTCCTAGATGTTGTACACAGGTTTCGTCGGTGACATCTAAAGGGTAGTATTCACATTTTTCAGTGGGGTGTTGTGTGTTTGAGAGTATTTGTTCTTGTGTATCGCAGGCAAGAACGGCGTAGCCTTCTGTCAGAAGGTGTTGGGTGACGGCTGCGCCGATGCCACCGCAGGCGCCGGTAACAATGACAAGTGGTGTTGTGGTATTCATGGTGGTTAGTCCTGACGAGATAATGCTGTCAGAATGTCTTGAGTTGAGGTGACGATACCGCATCGTTGAGCAACATAGTCGCAGGCAAGTTCGTGTTCTTTTTGGCTGAAATCAGCAAGGGCATCAGCGGTGAAGAATACTTGTATGTCGCGCATAAATGCGTCAAGAGCGGTAGTCATACAACCGATGTGTGCGTAGACTCCGGTGATGATTAGTTGGTTTCTGCCACTGAGTTTGAGGTCTTCTTCGAAGGTGCTTTTTGCGAAGGCTGAGTAACGCCATTTGGTGAGGACGGTGTCTTGTTGGGTAGGCGCTAGTGCGGGAATAATTTCTGCGTCAGCGTCTTCTTGTAGCCCTTCGCCCCAGATGTCAGTCAGTAGTGCTCTATCATCGGGATGTTGGCGTGGTGGCTGTGCCGTGTAGTAGACAGGGATTCCGCTATCTCGTGCAGCGTTGATGAGGGCAGAGGTGTTGTGAATAGCCTGTTGAATTTGTCCTTTATTTTCATCTTCAAAGATGGAGATAAAATAGTTCTGCATATCGTGGACGAGCAACGCGGCTTGATGTGGATTAAGTTCCCATGTGGCACGTTTTTCATACGGGGTATACCTATACGTATAGGTTGGTATTGTTTTGAGAGACATTGTATGTACCGTCCTTTTCCTGCCAAGAGTGTGAGGGGCGGAGAAAACCCCTCTACATGCTATTTAGGTTTACCTATGTTTTCAATACAGTAAACCTAATTTATGGTTCTTTACATGCTTTATCACTACATGTACGGTTCAAGGCAGGCAGCTATAATCTCATGTCTGCACCATGCACCCACAACAACCGATACGCCGTAAGTTGTTGTGAATTTTTATCGCAACACCCACGTTGGGTGCTCACCTCAGGCTAAGAAAGCAAAGTCCAAAGAATCGCAAGAAAGTTATTCTTATTGTTGAGCTAGCTCATTGAGCAACTTATCGTAATGTGTATCAATAGTGGCAAGGGTTGAGGTAATAATCTCGGCAGGAGTCTCGTATCCTTGCTGTGCCCACATGGTAAATACCGCCAAGCATCCTTGCAAGTGATAGTTTGCAAAGAGAGAGAGCTGTTGAGCTGGAACAACACCTTTTAGAGAGCTCCAGAAGATATCAATATATTCACGTTCTAATCTATTGCTTAGCACCTCAAAGAAGCTTCCAGCGCCACGTTGGGTGAGGAGCATGCGGCAGACTTCTTTATTACCTTGCACAAATTGCATGAACGCACCAAACACTTCACGGCTATTCATATTTTTACCGTTAACAGGGTCTGGATCTAGAATACTGCTGAGCTCTGCTAGTGCACTTTCTTGAATTTGTGAGTAGAGTTCTGATATATCAGAATAGTGCGAGTAGAAAGTTGCGCGATGAATATCAGCTTTCTCTGCTAGCTCGCTAACAGTGATGGAGCTGAGCTTCTTGTGTTGCAATAAATCCGCTAGGGCAAGGTATAACGCTGATTGAGTTTTGCGTACTCGACGGTCAGCTCGTTGAACTTTTTTCATTTTAATATCTCCAAATCCTATTTGGTAAACACTATACGGCGTATTGTCTACTATCCTACATAATAAGACCTCGTTGGTCATTGCGGATTTTCTCACACCCCACGTAGGGTTTTTACGTAGGTCACCATGTCGAAACGGTAAGAACATATGATTGAATCGCTCAATAAAGCAGATAGACAAGCTGTTGCTCAGCTCATTAGCGACAAATACCATCATTTCGTACGCCGGCCATCCAGCACACCAGAAGAGCAACAGAGAGCTATACACCTCATTATCCGCAGGTTTAACCCCGAACAATCATTTAGTGTTCGTCGAAATGGCAAAATTGTTGGATTTGCTGTTGTCGAGACATCAGAATATCCTCACGCCTTAGCCATCCCCTACGCTTCTATTCGCAAAGAATTTTCATACTTCAAAAGCCTTCTCTTTTGGATAGCACTACGAATATACCGTTCACGCAAAATAGAGATTGATGAGTACACCGCACGAGTAGAAATACTCCTTGTCGACCGCAATCACCGACGCCAAGGGGTAGCTACCGAACTTTTGGAAAAGATTCAAGAATTCGCACATGAAGAAGGAAAAACCTCACTCACCTTAGAAGTGCCAGAGGACGATATCGAAGCCCACACTTTCTTCAACAAGGTAGGGTTCACAACACTCAGTTATCGGCAACTCACCCAGTTCTTTCACCGGCTCGTACTCCCCACCGCACCTACAAAAACTTTTCAGCTATGCTATCCACTCGACGATTCAGAAGAATAATCTTGACGACGTAACAGAACCATCACCTCATAATGCTGAGTATGAGCAAACATATCTAGCACCCTGCCTTGCACTGGCTGATAAGAGGGCATATTCTGCAAATCTTTTATTAACGTCTTTGCGTTACAGCTAGAGTACAGCACCGTATCAATACCAGATTGTTCTATCCACTGGCAAAGAACCGCCCCGATACCGCGACGAGGAGGGTTCACCACCAACATCTCAGGTAAAGAGAACCCACGTTTCTGGCTCTCAAGAGCAAAGGCTGTAGCGTCCATTGCCTCAAAATGAGTATTGTTAAGACCCATATCTGCCACCGTACGATGAGCGCTCTCAATAGCTTCAGCACTAATCTCGATACCGGTCACACGAGCGTCTGACGACATTACTTGTGCTGCGTGTATAGCAAACCCGCCCACGCCACAATAAAGATCCCATAGACTTGCTGGGTTACGTTCAGAAACCCATTCTTGTCCTTGACGGTATAAAGCTGCAGCAACAGAAGAATTCGTTTGGAAGAAGCTCTGTGGTCGTAAATGTAAGGTGATATCGTTCGCCGTCATTGCAAGAGTCTGGGCAGAGCTAAGAATAATTTCTTCATCACCTTCAACTCGTGCAATCGGTTCGCGTAAAAGATTGACAGAAAAAACCCGAAGCTGTGGTAAACGTTCTTGAAGCCACGGTAAAGAACGTTTGATGGGAACAATTAACTTTTTAGAACGCAAAACGCAACGCACCATCAACTCCCCCGAAGAAGACGCTGTCATGAGAATATTTTTGAGCTCTCCTTTACGCGTTTTAATGTGGTAGGGAGTCAGCTGAGCCCGAGTAATAAATTCTTTAAGAACCGGCATAGCTTTTAACAACGCAGGCTCGTAAAGAGGACATTGGCTCAGGTCAGTCCCTTGCCCAGAAGAACCATCAACGATACCGAGTACGGGGTGATAGCTGGTTCCAGAAACCACTATTTTTGCTTTGTTTCGGAAGTTTTTCTGTTGACTAGGAACAGCGTCGAGCCACTTAATCTGTGGGTATCCTGCCGCTAGTTCACGCATATGACGTTTTTTAGCGGAAAGTTGTTCTGGGTAAGGAACATCCAGTTCAGTGCACGAAAAACATTGGTGAGTATCAAAATAGTGGCATTGCATAGCTCAACTATCCTACCGGAGTCCGAATATCCAACATAGATTCAAAGGAAATAAGACTCTTAAATAAAACGGGAGTATAACCGTTTTGGCAATTCTCAAAACACATGTGAATGTTATAAATAGCAATGTCTATAAATGTTCATATCTCCGGCTCTAGAAAATTAATAAATGCAGTTCAGCAGGACGTCCCTACACTCAAGCAAGAGCACAAGATACCCCGAGAGGATACATGGATGAGGCACACAGACTTGACACCCCGTACTTGGTGTTCATACACCATAACGATATTTTTAACTGGTCTTATTAGTGTAGGATATGGTGCCGTTGATCTTGTGATGGTTGCACACAAAGGAGCACCCGCGATAGCAGCAGTTGGACTAGGAGAAATTATTGCGGGCGCATTATTTGCACTTCTAGGACTTGGAATAGTTGACAGCTTATCAGCCCATATTGCTTCAGAAGAAGGCTGTAATAACTTAGAAAACAAAATTAATATTTTTTTAGGAGCTATGGTAGTTCTTCTCATCCCAGCAACGGCATTGGGATTGTTAATAGCGTCTACCCTAGAACCTATTCTTCAGTTATTTGTCCAAGATGATGACATCGTTACACTTACTTCTCATTATACGTGGATTAGGCTTATCAGCCTTCCTATTGCAATTGTCTTTATGCTTTTTGCTGAATCACTTAAAATCTGCGGTCTAAAAAGTTGGAGTCTTCTACTACTAATAGTTGGGTTTGGTGCTAATGCCGCTCTCAATGGGTTAGTACTATACACACCTCTAGAAACAATATTTCCTTCACCACTAGCAGCAATATCAACAACAACAACTATAGTACAAATATGTAATACTATTCTTGCAGGTTGGGTTCTCTACAAGTCTTTAAAACAACGCAAAACCGATTTTAGAAAACCTAGCTGGACAGAAATTTATGATGAATCCGCTACAATCGGTAAGTCCGCTCCAGGAATTGGGATACGCCATTTTAATGACTATATAGGAACTATTGCTGTCATTTTTCTTTTAGGAACATTTGGAGTAGAAACTTTAGCTGCAGTTACTGTTGCTACAAAAATATGGAGCTTATACTGTCGAATTCCCCAAGCTTGTGTATCTGGAACTTTTGTCTTTTACGCTTACGCAATAAGACGTTCAGAAAAATATTCAGGAAAAGCAGACCTACGCGAAACCGCTCAACGCTTATTGCGATACGCTATGATACCGACGTATCTTGGAGCATTGATACTTGCTTTTTATTCGCCCTTGTTTATATCAATTTTCGCTTCAGATAGCTTAAATAAAGATTTAACTCGTTATCTACTTCTAGCCTTCCTCATAACAGTGCCGGTATACCTTATTGAAAAAAATTATGGCGAGATGTTAACAGTTAAAGGCCGTGGTAGGGTACTTGCTGTTGGCTCATCTTTTAGTACCTATTTAATTGCCATCCCTCTAGCAACAATAGGAACTTTTTGGCTAGAATCACCAGTATTCGTCATATTGGCTGAAGGAATCTCGTCGTTGGTTCTTGCCTTAATATTTCATAAATCGCTACAACTTTGTGAATTTGAGGAAAATTATTTCCCGCGAGCGAGTTTATCCCACAACCGGCTAGGCAACACAGAATGAGCCAAAAGAAGAGGACGCGCCCCAAAACCAGCAACATAACGAGTCTTCGGACGAGAAGCCGAGACAGCTTGTACCAACGCACGAGTAATCACCTGAGGATCAGAAGCCCACCGAGCATAAAGCTGACGCATCCGCTCTGCAGTCGCCCGAGCAGAATTCTCATAGGCTCCACCCTCAGCAACCCTCTCCAAATTCTCTATTGCCACATCACTCCACTGACTAGCAATAGCACCAGGCTCAATGAGCACCACCTCAATGCCCAAGGGTTCAAGCTCCATACGCAAGCTATCACTGAGCCCTTCTAAAGCATATTTTGTGGCGTGATACCAACCACCAAATGAAGTGGTTAAACGTCCAGCAATAGAAGACACATTAATAATTCTTCCGCGCTTTGCTTCACGCATCGCAGGAAGAACAGCACGAGTAAAAGCAGCCAGCCCAAAAACGTTAACATCAAATTGGTGTCGAGCCTCGGCTAAAGAGACATCTTCAATCGCACCGTACATCCCATAGCCGGCATTATTGATGAGCACGTCAATACGGCCCGCTTCAGCTAGGACGAAATCCACCACTTTCTTGATAGTTTCTTCATCCGTCACATCAGCATATAGTGGCGTCACACCGTATTGTTTCAGCGGCTCCATCAGCTGAACCCGCCGAGCCACAGCGTACACGCGATGCCCTTGCTGAGCTAAGCTCACTGCCGCGTCATATCCGATTCCGCTAGAAGCACCTGTAATAATGATGACTGCACTCATTGTTCTTCCTTCATCAATCCATCGTACGTTCAGAATACTCTTTAATTCCCACTTTTTCCTTCTCTAAGAGGAAGAAACCAGCCACAACGTCTGAGGGGTTTTCCCTTTCTCATGCTAAAAGACGGTGCCCCGATACCAGTAAAGTATCGGAGCACCGCCCCACAGAAAATTTTCAACGTATCGTTGAAAAAATTACATCATGCCGCCCATACCAGGATCCATAGCAGGTGCAGCACCAGCAGGTTCAGGCTTGTTAGCAACAACAGCCTCAGTGGTCAAGAAGAGACCAGCGATAGAAGCAGCGTTCTGCAACGCAGAACGAGTCACCTTAACAGGGTCGTTGATACCAGCAGCCATCAGGTCTTCGTACTCACCGGTTGCAGCGTTCAAACCGGTACCAGCAGGCAAACCGCGAACCTTATCAACAACAACACCGGGTTCTAGACCAGCGTTGGTCGCAATCTGCTTCAACGGTGCGTCGATAGCAACCTTGACGATATTTGCGCCAGTTGCCTCATCACCGGTGAGTTCAAGCTTCTCGAAGGCTTTAGTGCCAGCCTGAATCAAAGCAACGCCACCACCGGCGACAATGCCTTCTTCAACAGCTGCCTTTGCGTTACGAACAGCATCTTCAATGCGGTGCTTACGTTCTTTGAGTTCAACCTCAGTTGCAGCACCAGCCTTGAGAACAGCAACGCCACCGGCAAGTTTAGCCAAGCGCTCCTGAAGCTTCTCACGGTCATAATCAGAATCGGAGTTAGCAATCTCGCCACGAATCTGAGCTACGCGACCTTCAATAGCAGCTGCGTCGCCAGCACCTTCAATGATGGTGGTCTCGTCCTTAGTAACAACAACCTTACGTGCAGAGCCAAGAAGGTCAATAGTTGCTTGGTCCAACGACAAACCGACTTCTTCGGTAATAACCTGTCCACCAGTCAAGATAGCGATATCTGCCATCTGAGCTTTACGACGGTCACCAAAGCCAGGAGCTTTGACAGCAACAGACTTGATAGAACCACGCATCTTGTTCAAAACCAGTAGTGCAAGAGCTTCGCCCTCAACATCTTCTGCGATGATAAGAAGTGGCTTACCAGCCTGCATAACCTTCTCAAGAACAGGTACAAGATCTTTCACATTAGAGATCTTGGAGTTCACAATGAGAATATAAGGATCCTCAAGGACTGCTTCTTGACGGTCTGGGTCAGTGACGAAGTATCCGGAGAGGAATCCTTTATCAAAGCGCATACCTTCGGTGAGCTCAAGCTCTAGACCAAAAGTATTGGACTCTTCAACAGTGATGACGCCTTCTTTGCCGACCTTTTCCATAGCTTCTGCAATGAGCTTACCAATTTCGGTGTCGCCAGCAGAGATAGATGCGGTTGCAGCGATTTCTTCTTCAGTCTCAACTTCTTTAGCAGAAGAAAGAAGTTCAGCGGTAACCGCTTCAACAGCTTTCTCAATACCGCGCTTGAGGCTGAGAGGATCTGCACCAGCAGCAACGTTGCGGAGGCCTTCACGAACAAGTGCCTGAGCAAGAACAGTTGCAGTAGTGGTACCGTCACCAGCAACGTCATCGGTCTTTTTAGCAACTTCTTTGACCAGCTCTGCGCCGATCTTCTCGTATGGATCTTCGAGTTCGATTTCTTTAGCGATAGAAACGCCATCATTGGTAATCGTGGGAGCACCCCAAGACTTTTCCAAAACAACGTTACGACCACGAGGTCCGAGAGTAACCTTCACAGCATCTGCTAGGGTATTCAGACCCTTTTCAAGGCCACGACGTGCCTCTTCTTCAAAAGCAATGAGCTTTGCCATTATGCTTAATCCCTCCTGGACTAAGAAAGTATTTTTCTCTCAGTTGTGCCCGCGACGGACGATGTTCTATAAGCCATGTTCTTCACAACTTATAAAGACATCTCACAAGATGAAAGTAGATATTCTCAAAGCTACCTACCGCGAATCTAGCACTAGGATTTAGCAGTCGGAGACTTTGAGTGCTAACAACAATTTTGACACCTCAAAGCACAGAGCGCAAACCTCTTGAAAGAACAAACACACTTAATCGCCCATAGCGCACAGATTACGGGGCAACGGCAGGAAGATAATCAGAGGCAAGAACAACATACAACGGGGAAGAACCAGAAGAACGCTCTTGAATATAACCAATACCTAACGCATCAGCCAAAGTATTAGCCTGCTGCTCATAACCGGCAGAATAAAACACTGTCGAAACATACACAGGCGTATCCTTCCAATTCTCTGTCACGGGCACAGGATAGCCTAAAGCCTCCACACGCTGAGTCAGTTCTGAAGCAGCACCCGTATAGGCCGAAGAGTTATAAACCTCAACCTTAATATCAGCAGGATCAGTAGGAGCATAAGTTGGAGTCACAGCGCTTTCTGAAGCAGTAGCACTCGCAGAGCCTGTTTCAGAAGCCACCGGAGAAAGAGTGCGTGGCTGAACCACAAACATGACTGCACCCACCAGAAGCGCAAGCGCACCAGCAACAACAATCAGAAGAGTCTGCCTCGTAGCATGAGCATTACCTAGAGGCTCACCACGATAAGCACCACGACGTTTTGAATTTTCAGGTACGTCGTCGAATTCATCATGAGGATACGAGTTCACATTAATCTCCGATAGCTACAAGCAATAGTTCTTCCATCTAGAGTACACAGGCTACAACCTAAAAACCCTTTTATTTTCCGTGGACTATCATCATAAAGAGCTCAAGACACCGAAAATTCAGGGCTTAGAATTGTCGCGTTGTTCCCTTAACCGACGCATCAACGCTGGTTCCTGAGCAATGACACGAGGAGAATCTATCAGTTCGTTAAGAATCTGATAATACGCTGTTGGATTTAATCCCAAACGTTCTCGAATCACTCGTTCTTTCGTCCCAGGATAACGCCAACGTTGCTTCTCTAAAGCAATCATCTTTTCTTCTTGTTCTGTTAACCCCGTATCGATAGTGTGCTGAGGAGCGTCCAACTCAGAAGTATCTTCGTGCATATCACTCCCCGACCTTCCTTAAAACGGTATGATAAAAAGCCCTATTGTATCTTATGTGTTCTGCCTAAAAATACACATATGGTGACGCATAGCAACCATTCAAACGGTGAGAACGGAATCTCATGCCCGCTTTACCCCTTAAAGAAATTATGTCTCCAGACTGGGCTGAAGCCCTAGCCCCAGTAGAACACAATATCCGTGCCATGGGCGACTTTTTACGTCAAGAACACCAAGCTGGACGACGCACACTACCGCCGTCACAACAAATCTTCCGAGCCTTCCAAGAACCGCTAGCACAAGTTAAAGTTCTTATCATTGGGCAAGACCCGTACCCCACCATCGGGCATGCGATGGGGCTGTCCTTCTCTGTACACCCGCAAGTGCGCCCTATCCCACGTTCACTTCAAAATATTTATCGTGAACTATCCTCCGATATGAACATTACCCCGCCAGAACATGGCGACCTCAGCGCGTGGACACAGCAAGGAGTACTTCTTCTCAACCGTGTACTTTCTGTTGGTGCAGGAGAAGCCGGATCTCATAGAAATAGAGGGTGGGAAAATATCACCAGCTGCGCAATTGAAGCTCTCATCCAACGAAAACAGCCGCTTGTCGCCATACTGTGGGGACGAGATGCACGAAATACGAAAACTCTTATCTCACCCTACCCCTGTATCGAATCAGCACACCCATCACCTTTATCGGCATCACGCGGATTCTTTGGATCACGACCCTTCTCAAAAGCAAACGAATTGCTAGTTCAACAAGGAGCAAAGCCTATTGACTGGCGACTTCCGTCGTCAATACCTATAGCACCCTAAAACGTTAGGCTAACGATCAAAGACGGTTGTGGAGAGGTCTTCTCGTTCACGCCCAAAACGTTGAATCAGCCACTGCATGAGGTAATGCCCCAACGCAACGCCTGAAGCCATCGCAACAATAATTGCCGCAGCGGTGATAACGCCGGGCATTGAGTTGAGGGTGTCGGTCTCTACCGTAAAAGAGTACATACCTCGGAATAATGACAAACCAGGTAGGAGGAATGTTAGAGACGGAATCGCAAATATGGCTTGTGGGGCGTGCAGACGGTATGCCAAATATGTGCTAACCATACCAATAACGAAAGCTGCTACCGCCGTATTACCGCGCCCTGCACCTTCTCCCAAGAAAAAGGTATACACGTGGTAAGTGCTCAGCCCGCTTAAAGTTACTAGCGCAATCCACCACAATGTTTTCAACCGTGCATGAGTTGTAATAGCAATAGCAAGGGTAGCGACTGTCATCCAGAAGATGTTATCGACGATAGTTGGTTTCGCAAAAACCGACTGCGATACGTCAATAGTTGTTGCCGTTGTAATCGACAATACGGTCACACCGCTAGCGAGTCCCACAACAAGCCCCAAAAAAGACATACCTGTAGACACAAAACGACCCGCAGCAGTGACCGGAAAACCGTTAATCGCGTCTTGCACCGCCGACACTAACCTAAAGGTCGGTAAAAGCATGATGAGTCCGGCAGCAACAATGTGAGGACCAGAGACGTTCAACCCAATACTATGCAGGATTGAGCCGTCATCTGTAGCGTAAATCGCGACAAAGGTAATCACTGCAGCACAAGCAGCCATATTGAAGAAGCTAGGCATCCCCATTTTGTTCATGATTCGAGTAATAAAATGAACGATGACCCATACCATTGCAGATAACGCCGCAGCATAACCGCTACCACCAATGCCCATGGTAAGTGTTCCAGCAGCAATAATATTTGCTAACCACACCACCATCGGTGAGTATGGTTTCTTTTGAGCGTTAATCGCATTTAATGTTTTTTCAGCTTCTTCACGGTCAATACCGCGGTGGGTAATCTTATGAATCAGACGGTATATATCAGCCAAAGAAGCATAATTATCAGAGGTGGAACGTACCACGCGCACCACAGTATGACTGAAACGTTCTTCTTTGAGAGTACGACGTCGTGAATCAAGGATTTCTACATGACCGTCAACGTCAGAAACATAGTTGATAATCACTGACTGATTGGTAATATCCACTTCAACGTCTTCAAGCCCATACGCGGAGCAAACAGCAACAATAGCAGAATCCACATCCATGGCGTCAGCACCATAGTGAAACATCGTTTCAGCAAGACGTAATGTAAAGTTCAGTACGTCTCGTGCTTGTTCTTTCTCTTGTACAAGCTTCTCACGATCACGTCGGGTCGATAATGAAAACTGGCGTTGAGCAATACGCCCCAAACCACGAATAGGTGCGGTCAAAGAAGGGTCTGCGCGAACAAAAGAACGTAAAGAAGAAGAAACCCAACCTCCCCTAGTATTTTTAGGTTCGACTTTAGGGATAGACGTTGTTGCAGGCGATACAGAAGGGTAACTACCTTGTTGCATCCCCGTAGCAGAAACCGCTGATTGTTGCGTGGACACAAGAGGAATACCACTAGTTAGCGGAGCAATAGGTTCTTGCTCTAGTGTCCGTAACGGTTCAAAGGGGCTAGAAGCAGAAGACACCGCATGCTGATCAGGTTGAATGCCCGTAGAGGCATCCCCAAATGGGCTGTTGGGGGCAAGATTCTCAACCGGAGCAGGAGCAACAGCCGATATGTTCGGGCTAAAAGGTGTCTGCTCAACTTGTTTATTCTCTAATGCCTGACGAAGAGCAGTATCTTGTACCCGGTCCAATGAAATAGCAGGCATATTGCCCGGCATTTTGGTAGGGGTTTTCGTTTCAGGTTGCGATGTTCCAGCTCGAGGAAGCGAGACTGTTGCACCGAACGCTTGCGAGCTCGGTTGTTCTGGCGTTGCTTGGTCAAAGGCAGCGGCGGAGGGGTATGCCTTTTGTTGTAGCTGCTCATCCGAATGAGTGCTAAAAGACATTGCCACCTCCGCCGAATTGCGTCAAAAGATTTGCCATCACGTCTTATTGTGCTGATGTGTTCTCGTTACACAAAAATACAATACGTAGCTGGGCTTATCCTACGGTTTAGTAGAAAGGTTGCCCTGTTTTACGGACCCAGAGACCACGCATAACCTTCTCAGCAAGACGATTCCATATGGTGTATTTTGCCGGAGAAAGAACATAATCCCAGACACCAACATAGTCAATGACGGTTTTTGTAAAGGATGTCTTAAAAAGACCTAAACCGTAGTGATGGTGTTCTTTATTTTTGAGCTGATCTTTAGGCGGAGTACCGCAGAAATCATAGCTCTTAATCTGGTATTCCTTCATGAGGTCTGTCAAGGCAGTCCACTGTACTTGATGTGAGTCGCCATATTGTTTACGACGAGGCTTAGAACCACCATCTTTATAAGTTCCTTTATCGCCATAACGAATCACGTAAGCACCAACGGAGGGTTCGCCGTCTTCATAGGTGAAGTAGAGGCGTCCTTGACCAGCTTTTTCAAAAGTTGTCCAGAAGTCACGGTAATACTCGTATGACCGGAGGTGGACATTTGCTGAGCCTTGTCCGACAGTGTCCATGAGCGCATACATGGTGCGCATATTTTCATCAGTCAGCTCAACACGTTCCACTTCGCAACCTTCACGGGCAGAACGACGAACGGCGTTACGCCCTCGAGAGTGAAGAGATTTGAGAACGTCTTCTTCGCTCTTGTCAGTATCAAGAATGGCAGTAGAGTCGTTAGGCTGAATATTCCATGACTTAACCAAACCAGCTTTTGAGAGAACAGCGTTGGTCTGTTCATCAGCGAGAATATCTGGCTCAACTTTAATCAGGAATACGCCAAGTTTATTCTCTTCTACGAAACGCTTACTTGCTTCAAGAATGGCAGGGACATCTTCTACGCTGTAGACGTCTGGGCCTTTAATCATGTACCAGACTTTTCCAAGTGCAGGCACACTTTTTTCAAGAATAAGGTTATAGCTGGTCAGTGAAGTTTCAGCACCTTCGACCTCTGTTGTACCTTCATATACGAGGTATAGAGGTTTCCAGCCGTGCTTAGCTTTTACTGATGCAAATGATGCTGACTGCAAGAGGTTTCCGCCATTGGGGTTAGCAATAACGTGCTCATCCCATGTCGCTATTTCTTCTGCAGTGGCAAAACGCGCTGTAAATTCTCGCAAGGGCCTCAACTTCCACATCGGTGCAAGGTTTTTCTTGCACTTGTTCTTGTTTGTATCAAACTCTAAGTGTAACGACCTACGCCACCGGAATACAGCCTGACTTGATGTGACAGGAAGCATTTTCTGAGAAATAGGTGCTTAGCGTAGAACGTAATGTCATGACGATGCCCCGCCTCATACATTGCATACAAGACGGGGCATCGACAAATTGTTTAAAGACTACTCAGCGTCGTGGTCGGTCTCAAGAATCTTTACAAGAGATTCGAGAGCTTCCTCGGCGCCTTCGCCTTCTGCGCGAAGAACAACGCGGTCGCCGTGCTTTGCGCCAAGAGACATCAAAGACAAGATGGAAGCTGCGTCCATAGCCTCATCTGCTGGCTCGCCTTCAGCGGCGATGGTTACCTCTACGGGAAGGTCGCCAGCTGCTTCTGCGAAGATAGCTGCTGGGCGTGCGTGCAGGCCAACACGGCTTGCGATGGTGGCGATACGTTCTGCCATGATTTTCTCCTTGAGATAAGAGTGTGGGAAAAGTTATCCCACTATCGAGTCTAGGACAGATTGGATAGGTTTTGCACTACCAAACCAGCCTATGTCGGTTTGTTTTTAGAGACCGAGTTCTTCAAGAACAGGGAGTTTCTTACGTGCTGCGTTTTTAGCTTCTGCAGAAGAAATCTGCGCCAAAGCGTCAGCCGCAATTTCTGCCGCTTGTTCTTTAGTAACGGAGCGAAGAACTGCTGCAACAGCTGCCATAGCACCAGCATTCATGGACAAGGTGTCTACACCAAGTCCAACGAGAACAACAGCTAAGGCAGGATCTGATGCTGCTTCACCACACACCGAAACATATTTTTTGACGCCGTGGGTTTCTGATGCTTTACGTGCACCTTCAACAGTGAGCTTAATCATTTTCAAGACTGCAGGCTGCCATGGGTTGTTCAGGTGAGCAAGGTCCCCCAAAAGACGGTCTGCTGCCATGGTGTATTGGGTGAGGTCGTTGGTTCCGATGGAGATGAAATCAACTTCACCCAAAATAGCTTCAGCATTTACGGCTGCGGCTGGGGTCTCTACCATGACACCTTTAGTTTTGAGGCCGGCTTTGTCCAACATATTCTTGAACTTACGAGCTTCAGAGGTCGTTGAAATCATCGGCGCCATCACCCAGATGTCAGCTTCAGTAGCGTCAGAGGCACGCTTAATAGCTTTAAGCTGGCGTTCTAGAACACCGGGAACAGCGTTATCGGTGCGGAATCCGCGTACACCCAAGGCAGGGTTTTCTTCTTCTGTAACGTTCAAGAAGGGAAGGGGCTTATCTGCACCTGCGTCAAGGGTACGAACAACAATGTGTTGACCAGGGAAAGCATCAAATACTGATTTGTAGGTCTCTGCCTGAGTCTCTTCACTTGGTTCGGTGTCGTTACCGAGGAAGCCAAATTCGGTGCGGAGCAGTCCAACGCCCTCAGCCTGTTTGCTAGCAGCCTTCTCTGCAGATTTTCCGTCACCAACGTTAGCGTAGAGGGGAACGTGGGTTCCGTCGGCTAGTTCACCCTTGCCGGTGAAGTCAGGTAGAGGCTTACGATTTGCATATTTAGCAGCTGCTTCTTCGTGTTCAGCAGTAGGGCTAGTCTCGATAATGCCTTCGTTGGAATCGATATATACCTTGGTTCCGTTAGGAATTTCGGTAACACCCTTAGCAGCAACAACAGCAGGAAGACCAAGCCCACGCGCCAAAATTGCGGTGTGTGCTTGAGGTCCACCGTCAGAAGTAATCAATGCGATAACTTGAGAGGGGTCAAGAGTTGCGGTGTCAGCAGGAGCAAGATCTACAGCAGCCAAAATGAAGGGCTCATTTGATTTAGGTACGCCTGGTGCTTGCTGTCCGGTCAGTTCTGCCACGATACGAGCACGCACGTCATGAATGTCGGTAACGCGTTCTGCCATGTAACCGCCAAGTGATTCCATCTGCCGTGCAAAGTCACTAGCAGCTTCCCAGATAGCACGTTCGGGGGCTAGGCCTTGTGCCTCTACCTTTTTAATAGCGCCTTTAAGGAGTGCGCGGTCAGTTGCCATCTGAGAAGTAGATTTGAGGACGGCTTTTCCGTCTCGTCCTGCGTTTTCGGCACGCTCTAGAAGATCAGCTTTGACCGCCTGAGCTGCTTGCTGAATACGCTCAGCGGCTTGTTCTGCAGTTTCGCCTTCGGCTAGCGGCAAGCCTGCTTTAGGTTCTTTGATGGGGTCTGGCATCTGAAGTACCGGACCAATAACGCGACCGGCGTAAACACCAACGCCTTTATAGGTAGTAGTCATGGAGAGTTCCTCTATTCCTTATGTATCGAAAATATCGCTATATCTTGCGTGTACGTTGAGCAATGCTTACGCCTTAGACAAGATTCCCTTTTTGTTTATAGTTGTGTAGACATCATCTAGAGCAGGCGAGCGCTCCTCCCTTATCAGAAATGATATTGGCTTCTTGAAACATAGTTTTATGGTTTCAAGAAGTCACTACTTCAGGCCATAGAGAAACTAGAGGGTTATCTCTCGAACGCTCACGGCGTCGGTGCGAGTTTCTGCTACGGTCGAAACTTGAGTACCTGGTAGTGCTGCAGCAGCTGAGCCTTGAGCCACAGCTTGTACTAAACATTCCACGGGGGTTTTACCGAGTTCGTGGGCAATTAGATAGCCGGCAAGAGCGCAATCCCCTGCTCCGACGGTGCTGCGGACTTTTACAGGTTCGTGTATGGCGTGCCATGCGCCTTCTCGTGTGACGAGAACAGCGCCGTTGCTGCCGAGGGTGGCGAGGACGGTGTCGATGCCACGGTCGACTAGCTCTTTAGCTGTACGTGCGGTCAGTTCAGCATCTTTTTCGAGGTCTTCCCATGCCTCTGGTGTACCGACGAGTTCAGCCAGCTCTTGGGCATTAGGTTTGATAAGGTTTGGCATGCCGTCCTGTCCGGTAACGGCATCACGTAGGGCGGTACCGGATGTATCGACCGCGATGAGTGGGGCTTTTTCTCCTTGAGCCTCACGAATAGCGCGACCGACTACTGCATAGTAGTCGCTGGGAACACCCGAGGGTAGGGAGCCTGCAAGAACTAACCATGAGGCGTCGTGAGTCTCTTTAATCAGGAGGCGTGTGAGTTGTTGTTGTGCCACGTCGTTGAGAGGTTCACCGGGAGCATTGATTTTGGTGGTGGTTCCGTCTGGTTCAACGATGGTGATATTTGAGCGTATGGGCGCGCCGATGGGCATGTTGGTGAAGCTGACGTCTTCTTCGCGTAGGCATCCTAGGACGGCGTCTTCGTCGTCACCGGGAAGTATCGCGACGGTGTCGAAGCCAGATACTTTGAGGGCGCGGGCGATGTTGACGCCTTTTCCGCCGGGGTCGTCTACAGCGTGTTCAGCTCGTATGACTGCCCCTCGTTGGAGGACTCCGGGCAGTTCTACGGTACGGTCCATACTTGGGTTAGCAGTTAATGTGATGATCATGCGATCAGTACCTCTACATTGGATTCTTCAAGTGCGGCAGCTAAATCACCGTCTGGAGCTTTATCGGTGATGAGGACGTCGATGTCTTCGAGCCCCGCAAAACGTACTAGTGATTCTCGTCCGAACTTTGCTGAGTCGCAGAGGAGTACCACTCGACGGGCAGATTTCACAATCGCGGTTTTAACGGTTCCTTCGTTAATTCCGGGGGTGCTGAGTCCGAAGTCTGCGTCGAGTCCGTTGACTCCGATAAACGCAATATCGGGGCGAATGGAGGCAAAGTGTTCTGCAGTGCGTGAGCCGATAGCTGCCCACGTCATTTTTCGGAGTTGTCCGCCAATGAGGTCGAGGATGATGCCGTCAGCTTCAGCTAGCTTGACGGCAATGTGTAAAGCATGTGTGATGATGAGGCGGTCTGCCCCAGATTTGAGGCTGAAGTCTTCTGCGGCGATACAATCAGCGAGAATCTGTAT
Organism: Rothia sp. P7181; assembly: GCF_048513015.1. NCBI lineage: Bacteria > Bacillati > Actinomycetota > Actinomycetes > Micrococcales > Micrococcaceae > Rothia > Rothia sp. P7181. The sequence goes on from NZ_JBLXXZ010000001.1 coordinate 132,578, forward strand.
CGTTGTTCCAGCGTCAAGAACGATAGCTCCTGCATCGGATTCTTGAAGGAGTTCGTATGCTTTGCGTGCAATACGATTTTTTTCTGGATTATTTTCTCTCTGTCGAGATGCGATAGAAGATTCTACGGAGGTAGATTGTTCTACGGTAACAGCACCGCCGTGGACTCGTCGTAGGCGTCCCTCAGCTTCGAGGGCTGCTAAGTCTCGGCGAACTGTTTCCATTGTGACTTCATAACGGCGCGCTAGTTCTGCGCCATTGACTCGACGCGCGGTGGCAACGAGCTTCGCGATTTCAGCGCGGCGTTCTTCAGCGAACATAAGAAAATCACCTTGTATTGTGGAAATGAATAAGCCTTGTGAATTTGATTTTATGTGGGTTTATGTTGTTTCGTCAATGTAATAAGAGACGAACCCACACAATAATATGTGTTGTTATTCTCTCACCCGAGTTAAGCCCTACGACGCAACCGATACGAGGAATACTTCAACGTTACCACCGCAAAGACCCAACCGAGGCAAGCTCCTAAAGTATTAGCAAGAATATCTAAAAAAGAACTTGTACGCTGTGGTAAAAACAACTGAATACACTCAATCGTACACGTTACCAAAAAACCCACAAGCGGCACGTAAGAACGGTATCGTCGCCGAATGAGTAAAGTACCTAGAAAGCCTCCTGGCACAAATAAAATAACGTTACTCAACCATTCCACGGTCGAATACGTAAACCAAGACGGCAACCATCCCGCCTCATGCGAGTGCGCTAAGAACTCAGCCAGCCATAAACCGCCACTATTATCATCAATATGTCTTGGCCAAAGGACGATAAAACCCAACGCCAGAAGATATAGCCCAAAACTTAGCTGAGCTGCACGGTATAACAGCCGCTGTGCAGATGGAACAAACATCAAAACCTCGTACTCAAATATCCTATGGTTTACCCACCAGAAGAGGCTCATTCTCTTCCGCCCAACGGAATAAGCCAGCAAGAGGAATCTCCAGAGCCTGAGCATTAGGTACGGCTTCTTTCCATTCTTCTCCTCGAGAAGCACTGAGCACACGACGAATCAATGAGCCGTGAGAGACCGCAATAATATGTTGTCCAGGATAGTCTGAGACAATCTGACGTAAAGTTTTGATACCGCGAACGTACACTGAACGTTCTGATTCGACTCCTTGATAAAAGGCATCTGGTTCTCGTCGAGCTTCCAAAGAAATGTCTTGCCCTTCAGCTTCTCCATAATGACGTTCAACGAGGCCCTCATACGTTCTCGAAACCTCCACACCCAAATAGTTGCCAACAATTTGAGCTGTCTCAAACGCCCGAGACAAAGGAGAAGACACTATCACATCACAACGAATGCCCTCCTGAGCTAGTTTCTGAGCAGTATAGAGAGCTTGTTCACGTCCTACCTCGTTCAACTCAATATCAGTAGAGCCTTGCATAAGGCCTTTTTTATTCCAGTCTGTTTGCCCATGACGAATCATTAGCAAAGAACCCGTCAGAAGAGGCTCTACATCAGGCATATATTTTCCTTCAAATGTTAGTGGGAACAATTCTAGCCTTGATAAGACTCAAGGATGTGAAGTGGAAGTTCAGTCACCGACGCATTCTCGGGGATACCGTGTTCTTCACCAGTCAACGCTGTCATAATTTGAGCAATCCATAGACCATGAGCCACCACAATAATATGGCAATTAGGATGCTCAGCGACGATCTCTTTAAGAGCGCTAATACCGCGCTGAATCATCTCAGAGAGAGGTTCAACATCGGAGAATTGCTCTTGAATATCACGCCAATGATAGTCCGTTGCGACGAGCCCTTCCGCAGCACCGAAGGAGCGTTCTTGAAGTCCTTCATGCGTACCAGAAATATCTAGGTTTAGATGCTCACCAATGATTTTTCCTGTCTCATAAGCACGCGAAAGCGGAGAAGTGACGATTAGTTCCCAAGCAAACTCAGGAGTGTGTTCACGTATCTGTTGCTGGTAGACCATCAGATTTTTAGCTGCTTCTTGGGCCTGCCCTCGGCCTGTATCATTCAACGGAATATCGCTACGGCCTTGAAAACGGCGCTCAACATTCCACGCTGTTTGCCCGTGACGAATCAATACCATGCGAGCAGAAAAATCAGAAGATAAAGAACCCATGCCTCTTATTATCTCAAACTCTTAGACGAAGCGAAGAGTTTGAAGTATAGAGATAAGGCACAGTTCTTGGTGTATCTTCCACCAACTTCATGAATATGAAACAATGAAGCTATGTTTACTCATTCTGTTGACCCCGCATGGTTTCCTACGTGTGCCGTCTTCGATTGTGATGGAATACTCATCGATTCTGAACGCAGCTGGAATGCCGTCCAAAAACAAATTTTCAAAGAGTACGGAACAGAGCTAACTCCCGATATTGAACGGCAATTAGTCGGGGCAGCAGCTCCCGCGGTTGCCCGCACCCTCGCAGATAAGACACTACCCAACGACGCCACCGAAACAGCAGAAGAACACTACCAGAAAATTCTGCACCACTTGATGAGTGTAGAACACGATGTGATTCGTGATGGAGTTCAGCTCATACCAGGAGCTCGAGAAGTCATGGCATTACTAGCTGAAGTCATGCCGGTTGCGGTAGCTTCCAATAGCAGTCAAGAATTATTGACCTACAAAGTCAATCACCACCAATATAGCCAGTACCTTCAAACATGGGTTGGTTCAGATGCGGTTGCTCAACCTAAACCAGCACCCGATATGTATTTAGAAGCTATCCGTCGCCTCGGCGGAAACCCTGCAGACACCCTCACCTTTGAAGATTCTGCAACGGGAACACGTGCGGCTCAAACAGCTGGAACCGTTACCATGGTGTACACCCAAGATATTGAGCATGCTCCAGCAGCTCAGGGACATTTCGATAGCTTCCGTGACGAAAAGTTCCTCACCCAAATTAAGCGATGGATAGAGCTATACCGTGAGCACCACCCCAACCTCTAACCATTCGGAGAACAACGGGAAGTACGGTCTTCGTTTTGACCAGATGGATGAAGAAGAACTCGAGTATTACCGCGAGTTCTGGGAGATGCCTCAAGCACCAGAAGATACCGACACCGTTGTATCAGAGCAAAGACTGCTCAACGCAAAAATGCGAATGGTCTCGGGGCTGAGCTTCACGGTCATTCTCATTGGGTTGTTAAGCAGCACATTGGGTCTTATCAGCTCACATTTGGTGGTCACAGTTGCTGGAATCATCATCTTCGGTGTTGGTACCACTATTTTGATGATGGCAAGACGCCGTTATATCAGGCTCCTTGGCGACGGCTATCGTACGTTGAACATTCATCGACGCCATAAACGGTGGTTTCGTATCGCCCATGTTCTAGCAGTTCTTGGGGTGCTGTGCGCCATAGCAAGTATGAGCATCATTCCGAAGATTTTTGAGCATGAAGAGATTGCTCTTACTCGAAGCCACGTTGTCCTATGGAATGAGCTTTCATTGCTCTTTCTTCTAGTTGCAGCACTTATCTACGGTATTAACTTCTTATCGGTTTATACCCCTGTCGACGATGATGAAAGCATTATTCGCCCCACCGATTACGCGCAACAACGTCTAGCTCAAGATCTTGCAAAAGATAAAAAACGCCATGACGATGAAGATTTCTACGATTCATCATGGATTAGTGGACGATAACAAAAACACTGAACACGGTAGAAGGGGTGGGGTGAACCTCTCTAAGAGTTTCACCCCACCCCTTCTCTTTAACAAACCTTATCGGCGCATCACTTTACGAGCTAACGTGTTGCCAACAAGCTGAATGAGCTGAACCAAAATGATAATAATGGCAACGACTGCCCAAGTAATTGCATCGTTGAAACGCTGGTAACCGTCGACCAAAGCGACTTTACCAAGACCGCCACCACCGATGTAACCGGCCATTGCAGACATATCAACCACGCCGATGACTAAGAAGGTGTATCCAAGGATGAGAGGGCCAAGTGCTTCTGGCACCATGACGGTGAAAAGAATACGCATCTTGGATGCGCCCATCGCACGAGCCGCTTCAATCACACCAGGGTCGATAGAAACCATGTTTTGTTCAACGATACGAGCAATGGCGAATGATGCTGCAAAGCACATCGAAAAAATTGCAGCGTTGACGCCAAGACGAGTCCCTACGACCACGGAGGTCAATGGTCCTAACGCCGCAAGAAGGACGATAAAGGGAATAGGGCGAACAATATTAACGATGACGTTCAATAAGATATTGACTGGTCGATTTGCCAGAATATTCCCTTGTCGTGTGGTGTAGAGTAAGGCACCAATGACCAGCCCTACAAAACCAGCGATAATCATCGTAATAGAGACCATGTAGATGGTATCGAACAAGGCGGGAAAGAGTTTTTGTGGGAGGAATTTCTCCCAGTCCACGTCGTTGGCGGCAAGCAGGGTGCCACTAGCAGATGTCAAAGTGATCATATTTTAGCGAACCTCTCTTACAGCGGTGACGGTAGCGAGTTCTGCAACAACCGCATCAATACTTGTAACGTCCCCGATGAGTTCGAGGGTTAGATTTCCGTAGCTTTTACCTTGTAGGGTTTCCATGCCACCTTGAACAAAGTTAAATTGCACACCGCGTGCGCTGAGGTTCGAAAGAACCTTACCGATACCGTAGTTTCCTTCAGTGATTTCGATATTAATAAGGTATCCGCGATGTTGTTTGCATAGTTTTTTAGCGTAATTGCCACGTGGGGTTTGTTTGACGGTGGTGGCGACGAAACGTCGAGCGACATCTGTGCGGGGGTTTGAGAAAACGTCATAGACGTTACCGAGTTCTACAACGGCACCTTTTTCCATGACAGCAACGCGATCTGCAATAGTTGAGACGACGTCCATCTCGTGTGTGATGACAACGACGGTGATACCGAGTTCTTCATTAACTTTTTTGAGAAGAGCAAGTACTTCGTGGGTGGTCTCTGGATCTAGTGCAGAGGTTGATTCGTCTGCTAATAAGAGAGAGGGTGATGTTGCGAGCGCACGCGCAATGCCTACACGCTGTTTTTGCCCGCCGGAAAGTTGGTCGGGGTAGTTTTTCGCTTTGTCGCTGAGTCCCACAAATTCCAGCATTTGTTCGACTCTCTCACGGCGTTTTGCTTTATCCCATCCAGCAATTTTGAGGGGAAATTCGACGTTTGCTGCAACCGTTCGGGAGTTCATCAGGTTAAATTGTTGGAAAATCATGCCGATGTTATGTCGAGCAACACGAATTTCAGATTCTTTTTTCCCAGAGATGGTGAATCCGTCAACGCTGAGGGTTCCAGAGGTGACGGTTTCTAATCCGTTGATAAGTCGGACAAGGGTTGATTTTCCGGCGCCGGAGTATCCGATGATAGCGAAGATTTCTCCGCGCATAATCTCTAGTGAAACGTTATTGACGGCGGTAACGGTGTTCTTTCCGACGGTAAATTGTTTTGATACGCCGTCGAGAACAACCATGGGTGTAGGGTTCTCCTGCTGTACTGCTGTACTCATACTGATGCTTTCGGGCTGGTGTTCATCTCTAGCTGTGCTCTATACAAGGCAAAGCGGTAACTGATATTGCAATCTTGGTAAGTTCTTAAGACTGCCATAAAAATCAGCTACCGCTTTACTTATGTGAGGAAGATTAGCTTTGACGTTTCTCGTCTTCTGCTTTTTTGAGTGCTTCACGAAGGTCTTTGACGTCGGTGGTTACTTCTACGGCAGTTCCTTCAGTGTCTTCTTGAACGACTGCCTGAACTTCTGGGGTGTGGAAGAGCTCAACAATTTCTTTGTATTTTTCGTTGTCAGCGTCATCTGCTTGAGCAACAAAAAGGTTGACGTAAGGCTTCGCGGAGTCATCGGCTGGGTCATCTTGAGCTAAAGCGTCTTTGGGGTTGAGCTTTGCGTCGCGGATGAAGTCGTTGTTGATGACTGATGCGTCAACAGATTCGAGGGAGAGCACTGTTTGCGCGGCGTCAACAGGGGTAACTTTAACCTTTGACTGTGCAGTGTCGATGTCGTCAACGGAGGGGCTTTTTATGTCATTTCCGGTGAAGGTGACGAGGTTGTTCTTCTTGAGAAGAAGTAGTGCTCGAGCTTCGTTAACGGTGTCGTTAGGGATAGCAATTTCTGCGCCCTGAGGAATGTCGGCTACAGAGGTGTGCTTCTTAGAGAAGAGAGCCATGGGGTAGATAACGGTGGGCCCGACAATTTGGAGGTTGTCATTTGCTTCAACGTTATAGTTTGAGAGGTACGCGATGTGTTGGAACCAGTTGAGGTTGATGTCACCGTTGTGTAGTGCGGGGTTGGGCTGGGTGTAGTCGGTGAACTCTTTGTATTCGATGTCGATGCCTTTATCGGCAGCTACTTCTTTGAGTTTTTCGTTGACGGGGTCTGCGCCGACAACGCCGATGGTGATTTTATTGTCTTCTGCTGAGGTTTGAGTTGAACCGCATGCAGAGAGCCCGAAAGCTAGCGGTAGGAGAGCCAAAGTGGCAACAAATTTCTTCACGGCTATGAATCTTTCTGTTGTTGATGTGTATTTGGTGTGCAACCACTTTTTGAGCAGAACCTTCTGGTAGCTCTACCGCTAATCAAGTGGTGTCCTTCCTCGTTTGGAGAGGAGGTAGTTATCATTCAAACATGGTCAGGCGGTGGGTGCGAACTCGTTACGTTACGAGGTCGTTTTTTGTGGTTTTAACGAAAAGAAGCGCAACAATGTCATAAAACGTAATATTACTGTTCTCCGTATTTTTCCTGCAACTTCTTGCGCACTTCACGACGCAAGGTCTTACCCAGCATTGAACGTGGCAAATCATCAACTTCAAAGATTCTGCGTGGCACTTTATAGCGAGTCACCAGACCATAGCAATGTTCACGTAGCTCATTTTCCTCTACGGCATAGCCGTCTGTCGGAACTACTGCGGCAACAACCATCTCACCGCCACCAGCTTGAGGTAGACCGACAACAGCAGCGTCTTGAACCGAATCATGCTGACGTAAAGCGACCTCAACTTCAGTCGGTGAAACGTTAAAGCCTCCCGTAATAATGACTTCTTTAATGCGGTCTACTACGTACAAGTAATAGTCTTCATCAAAAGTCACAATATCTCCGGTACGCAACCACCCGTCAGAAGTAATGGCTTTCATGGTCGCTTCTTCACGCTTCCAATACCCGCGAAAACGTTGCGGGCCTCTCACCCACAGTTCTCCTTCTTCACCGAGGGCAACATCCTCTAATGTTTCTGGGTCTACGACGCGAACATCCACACCAGGGAATGGCACACCGATAGATCCTGCTCTGCGCGTATCGTTGAGGGCATTGCACGTTACCAAAGGAGCACATTCTGTTAGCCCATACCCCTCAATAAGGTATCCTCCGGATTGTTCTTCCCATTCAGCAACAAGTTCTTTTGGTAGGTTCATCGCACCAGATACGGCGTAACGAATTCCCTCTAAGGAGAAGTTTTGTTCTTTGGCGCGATCAAGCAAACGGCGATAGACCGGAGGAACAGCAGGAAGAATAGTTGGCATAACTTTCTTCATTGCTTTGAGAATCAAATCAATGTCAACCGTTGGAAAAATAACCAAACGAGCCTGACATACTACCGCAATGGTCAGACCAAGAGTCATCCCATAGGCATGGAAGAGGGGAAGTACCGAGTAGATGACTTCATCATCCCCTGGTTGAATCCATTCTTCTCCCATGCGCGCGTTTGCTTCACAGTTACGATGAGTGAGCATAACGCCTTTGGGCTGCCCAGTAGTTCCTGAAGTGTACAGCAAAAGTGCTAAGTCATCGGCGGTAGGACGGTGATGTGAAGGGTCAATAGGAGAATTTTTAAGGAGTGTTTTCCACGGTGTTGTGCCACGAGCTGGCGCTGTAAGTTTTGCGCGCGAAGCACGAGCAGTCTTCACTGGAAGTTTGAGTGCAGCTCTCATGTGCAGAGGCATCGCTTCTACCATGTTCACTGAATAAATGAGGTGAGGGCGCACATCAGATGGAAGATCAGTCACATTAGCTGCTGCTTTATCCCACACAATAGCCACTTTTGCCCGATGGTCTTCGAACATGTGGCGCAGCTCCGCAGAAGTATACAACGGGTTGTGTTCTACCACGACAGCGCCTAAACGCATGACCGCATAAAAAGCAACGATATGTTGGGGGCAGTTTGGAAGAATGAGAGCGACTCTGTCTCCTTGGTTCACGCCGGCAAGGCGAAGCCCCTCCGCAACACAACGAATCTGTTCACCTAATTCTGCATAAGTTGTTGTAGCCCCAAAAAATTGTAGAGCAACCTTTTGAGGAACCTCACGCACTGCTTTTTCCATTAGGTGACTCAGAGAAGTATCAGGAAGATCTAAGTCGCGAGATACGCCAGGACAATAGTTCTTATACCAGGGACGATGAGCTAACGGAAAATCATTTTGAGCAGTGTTATCAGCTTTTTGCATACCTACGATTGTGCCACGAAAACCATGGTAGAAGCGCAACTCTATGAGGGTAGTAACAGTGAAGAGAGATACCTCATCTTTCTTTCCTCGGGTAGTCTTTGTACCATTTATTGCGGTTCACTGACATACTTAGCTATATGGCTAAAAAACTTCCACCTATTACCGAAGAAGAATTCAGCGAGCTCATCCGTCATATCACCAAAAGAATGTTGATTGGTGGGGCTATTGCTATCCTCATCGGGGTCGTCATCATTGCAATCACAGCGTTCTTTAACAGCTAAAACTATATGAACCTTAGATTTTAACAACACACCCATTTCCAACAAGCTCCAAGGCGTAAGATATGAGCACACATCGCAGTTCACGCAACCACCCCACAGGTCAGGTTCCTTATTCGGAACGTGAAGATGCTACTCGCGTCATCCCCTCATACAACGAAAAATACCCCAACACCTATGAGGACGCCCCTACCGAGGTGTTCTCTTATGACGATGCGCCGACTCGCCCTTTTAGCACTCATAACCCGCAGGGAATGAGTTATTCTTCCTCTGATGCTCCCACTCAGGTGATGAGCGGTGGCCCCGAAAATTACCATCAACAAGGATACGAAAATTATGTGGAGAAAGCTCCGACTATTCCGTTGAGCCATCAACGTCAGCCAGCTTCTTCCCACATGAGATCTTCAGAATCTTTGGGTTCTCGACCTCAAGAACGTCATGGTATTCACCCGAAGACAGGTATGCCGGAACGCCTAATGCAGATGCAATTACTGCCGTGTTTTTTGGGCTGGATTGTTGGTTACACTATTTTTGGTTTTCTTCTTAACTTCTATGATGTTGCGGTATCCATCACAGGAGAGCGTTTTGGAGTAACGTCCTCATATGGTTCAGAGCACACAAATGCAATTCGCGCGATGCTAACCGCTTCTGAAAGCACCATGAGTCATATTCAATTATGGGTTGTGAGCACCGCTTTGCTCTATAGTTTTGCTTTTGGTTTTGCTGGTTATACGGCAACGCGTCTTACTCGAGTTAGCCCGTTTAAACAGTCTTTGGGCATTATGCTTTGGCACGGTCTTTTCGTCGTTGCAACGGTTATTGTCTCTTTTATTCCGGTACTGTCTCAACCACTACATGTTCCGACATTGACATTATTACTTGCAGAGAATTTTCCGTATGGGTTCTTGTTATGTGTTGGGTCTACGGCCTGTATTTTTATCGGTTCGTTGATAGGCTCTTTCTTCGGGCTGGGATACAGCAAACGGGTGATTCGTGAACAACAACGTAACATAAGAGATTAAAATTTTTATTATGCTTGTGAAGTATAAAATTTAGCGCGTCTTATTAACTAAAGTTGTAAGATATTACTACGTCTAGCCAAACCTAGTTTTGGCACACAAGACCATAAAATAATTCATATATTTTAATGATCATTGAGGTGAACTGAATCCATATTCCACGCCATTGCGTGAGTTGGCAGGGAACCATAGTATCTAACGGGGAAAAAATGACTCTTACACGAGTAGCAATTGTCGACGACCATGAAGTCGTACGCGAAGGCATGCGTGCGGTGGCAGAAAAAGCGGAAGCAGTTGAGCTTGTAGCAGCTTCCCCTACTGTCAATGACTTATTAGTGGCGTTAGGGCGCAACCCCCGCAACCCCAGCACTGCAGACCTTGGAAAAATCAAACGAGACTGCGATGTCGTACTCTTAGACTTGTCCCTCCAGGACCGTTCACGTCCTAGCGAAAATGTGGAATTATTGCGTCAAGCCGGAGTCAAAGTCCTCATTTTCTCTATCGGAGAGAACCCCGCGCTCATTCGTGAAGCGCTTAAATCTGGGGCGCTTGGACTCGTTCGCAAATCTGAGCCTCTAGAACATGCACTAGCTGAAGCAAAAAATATTGCAGATGGTAAAGCTGTTGTTACGAAAGAACTCGCTGCTGCTATCGACGGAGACCACGAGTTCTCACGCGCGAACCTTTCTCCTCGAGAGCAAGAAACTCTGCGCCTCTATGCATCAGGATTCGCTCAGGTACAAGTAGCTCGACGCATGGGCATCAAACAGTCTGCAGTCAAAACTAATATCGACCGCATTCGTGAGAAATATGCGCGAGTAGGTCGCCCTGCACCCACAAAGATTGACCTCAGAATCCGCGCTATTGAAGACGGGCTCGTCGATACGATGGAAGATATTAGTAGCGCAGAACGTTACTTCTAACCGGGTGAACAGCACAACGTATAACTGTTATACTGTTCTCTGCACTAATAGACGTCGTAGCCCCCACTATAGGAAATAGGTTGAATCAACTCAGAACTGGAGCTACAAAAGACCTTTCACGTTCCCTGCAACAAGGTTTTTCACTCCGGGCCTTATTCTCTGGGGAAGCGTCACAGCGGCAAAAATCCGGAGCTAACTACGACATCGCAACTACATATACTTTTGAAGTATTTTTTGCGGCGTTAACAGTAGCTTTACTGGTGCAAGGTCTTGCAATACCTAGCCACCATATTATTGACTTCGCATTTTGGCATATTATCTTTGCCTTCGTCATACTGTTGCACGCTGCACTTCTGATGTATTTAGGAGTACGCAAAGATGAGTCACCGAATATAGCGCTTGTACCAGCGTTATTGATTGCTTATGCTGCATACCTGACATGGCCATTAGCGGTCACCTCCGAAACAAATACTGCGCTCATGCCATGGTGCCGCTTTCTTGGTCTTTATGGACTGATTACACCCATCTGCCTAGGGAATATCCGAACTGTTATCTATAACGTCGTAGGTCTCTCAATAGCACTATTTGGAGGGCTCATCTTTGCCTCCTATCGAGCAACAGGCGAATTTCAGTTGGATGAAGCCCTCGGGCGAACCGTCACTTTCACTATTATGGCACTTATCCTTGGCGTATTTTTCTCATATATCAAAGAGTTTGCACGCCGAGTAGACTATGTATATTCTGATGCAGTCTCTTTGAGACTTCTGCTCAACCAATCAAAAGATCAGTCAAAAGGTCTCCAAGAATTCGATAAGCTCGTCCACGATAATGTGATGGCGGCTCTACTCGACGCGAGTCGAATGGCTGGCCCAGTAGCAGATAGAACGCGTACCCTCGCCCGTCGAGCAATTAGAGTTCTGGAAGAAGAATCCTATAAAACTGACCCAGAAAACTCTATTACGTTCCAAGAGCTCACAGAACAAATTGCAACTGGCGTGTATCCGTGGAATGCTCGTTTACGTTTCGTCCCCGAAAAACGGCAGACCTTCCCTCGAGCGAATCCTAACAGTACTATCACAAACCAAGCAGCACGCGCTTTTACCCATGCAGTTACCGAAGCCGTCTCTAATAGTGCACGACATTCTGGAACTCGAACAACATTTATTAGTATTCGCACAGAGCTACGCCGACCTAAAAATTCTAAAACCCGTGGCGCCAAGGAAAGGGCCTATATTTACTGCACAGTCAGCGATAAAGGACAAGGTTTTAACCTCAAAAATCTTGATATACGCCGCCTCGGGGTGCGAGTATCAATGATTCGTTCGATGGAAGAAGTGGGAGGAAGCACCACTATTGAGTCAGCACACCATAGGGGTACGACCGTCACGATTCAATGGCCAAGTGATGTAGATGAATAATATCTACAACCTTTTCAGCAAAAAATACTATGGTACTACCAATTTTAAAAAGTACTATAGTACGTCACTCTTCCGTATCATCTCACTAGCAATTTTTGTACTCCTCTTTCTGGGATACCTTACATGGCATCTATCATTAGAGGCTATTCCCCTCGGCAATGACATACCTCTTATCGCCTGCATCGTATTGAACATGATTTTGTTACTCTTCCCTACACAGAAGAGCATCAAACTCCCACTGGTTCTTATGCCCATCATCACATTCGTTTCGATGCTTATCGTACAATTAGCGCTTAACGACTTGCCGCATAACCTACGGCCTTTCTGGTTACTCTGGCCAGTTTCTGTCACTCTGATTACGTGCGTTATTCTAGTGCTTCGAGATTGCACCCGTACTGCTATAACGCTCTATATTGTCTCGGCTTTATTGGTCGTCAAATGGCATCAAAATATTTTTACCTCAACGCTCACCATTCTGGCAGAGTTCTTTATTCCCATATTTTTATTGTGGGCAGCGTTCATCTTCCGCCAACACATTTCTACTTTTGACGTTGCCGTCCGTAAGACGATACGGATGATTAAGCGTTTGCAATCTAATAACGCTCAAGAACAAAATATCAGTAATATTGCGGCTCAACGAGTCCAAGAAGTACGTACGTTAACCGAAGAGATGTTGCATCGTATCGCCTATAACGATGCACCCATCACTGCTGAAGAAATTGATGACTTTCGTTTTACCGAGGCACAGCTGAGAGATACCATTCGCGGTCGGTATATTGCCAACCGTCCCATCCTTAATGCTGCTCTAAAAGCTCGGCGTCGAGGAGCCAAAGTCGACATTCTCGATGAACGAGGCTGTTCACTTCCAGAAGCTGTTGAAACCTCTTTAACAGAATGTGCAATTGATTTATTGAACAATGCAACGGGCGGAACTATTACTATCCGCGCTTTCCCTGCCAGCGACAAGGTTGCTGTCATGATTGTTCATGATGGCAATCACGAAGATGACGAAAGCCCCTCAGCTATTGAGATTATGCAAGGAACCGGCGAAGTGATTCGGTTCTAATAATTTTTTCTTCGAATTATTCTTCTCAAAAGATTTCATTTGAGTGGTTTTTGAGACCTGTATGGTGAAATAACATACGATATCTTTTCTCAACGTAGAGTGAACAACGTCAAGAGCATATTTTGTAGGCTTATCTGCACTGTAAAGTAAACAAGTTTAGGGACATACATTTCTCAGACTTTTTGCAATAATTATTTTTATGTTGAGAGAAGTGGCAACCTCGTCGGGAGGTACCAGTATCTAAAATTCTCTGGGAATGTTGGGGGACGGACCCAGAAAATATTCAACATACAAGGTGTAACACCAGGTTCTTATCAACGAAGATTGAAGAATCTTTCAAAAAGTTGAGACAGTTCTTGGGGGAGAACATCTCAACAACTCATATAAGAACACTTGTCATTCTGGGTAGTTCGCACTCATCATGAGTACCGCAGAGAATCCAGAATATAAGGCTGGTAATACACCGCCTTGACGTAAGGCCCGCAGGTTCTCGTACCTGCGGGCCTTACGTTGAGAAGAAACTCTCCCTAAATGTTAAAAATATCGACCTCTGACTATTCCAAGAGCAAAGCTGGCTCTTCCAAGATGGCAGCAACATCCGCCATAAAACGAGCAGATAAATCACCATCAACCACACGATGATCAAAAGACCCGCCAAGAGTCGTCACCCAACGAGGAATCACCTCACCATCAACCACCCACGGCTTTTGCTTAATCGTGCCAAAAGCAATAATGGCAACTTCTCCCGGATTAATAATCGGAGTTCCTGTATCAATACCTAAAGCACCAATATTTGTGATGGTCATCGTCCCCTGAGCCATCTCACTCGGCTGAGTCTTACCCTCACGTGCACGAACCGTTAACTCATGGAGTGCTACGGCAAGCTCTTTCAATGAAAGCTCCTGAGCATCCTTAATATTAGGAACCATCAAACCACGAGGAGTCGCTGCAGCAATCCCTAGATTCATAAAATGCTTAATAAGAATCTCTTGATCAGTCCACGTCGCATTCACCTGAGGGTTTCGAGCCGCTGCCCAAATGACAGCCTTCGCTAAAATTAGCAGGGGCGTCACTTTAACCCCTGCAAACTGCTCTGAGGTTTTAAGACGTTTGACGAACTCCATGGTGCGAGTAGCATCTACATCCACAAAAATAGAAACATGAGGTGACGTAAAGGCAGACTTCACCATAGCCTTCGCAGTAGCTTTACGAACGCCACGTACTTTAATGCGTTCAATACGGTCGCCACCAGAGCCCTGCGGTATCCAAAAAGACTCAGGGAAAACTTGCTCCGTTGTCGAATCTTTTTCACGCAGATGAGCCACATAATTTAATAAATCACTCTTAGTCACCTGACCATGATTTCCAGTAGGAACAACATCCGCAAGGTTAACCCCCATATCCTGTGCAGCTTTACGCACCGGAGGTTTTGCCAACATTTGCGGACGAGGAATAGAACCCACCGGCTGATGAGCAACCGGTTCCTTCTCTGACACAGGAAGACGTTTAAGCCCTTCTTCCCACAAAGCACTCGCTTTTTCTGTCAAGGCGCTCAACGACGCCCTCGAAAAACGTCGTTCGTGAGAATCTTCCTGAACCGAATCATCAGATACTTGAAGCTGAGTAGATAACGCAGACTGATGTTTCACCCCATCTGCTACACGGCGTTTACGAGCACGACGCTTGATATGGTCAGCTTTAGGCCCCGAACCAACCAAAGTACCCTGGACTGAACTGCCCTGAGCGTTATTGTCTTCAGCAGCTTCGTGAGAGTTCTGCCCCGTAGACTCAGAATCCTTTTCGGAAGACGAGATAGTAGCCAACGCAGCACCAACCTCAAGAGTTTGCCCCTCCTGAGCGTGCAACTCCTGAACCACACCCGCATAAGGGGATGAAAGTTCCACCACCGATTTAGCGGTTTCTACTTCGACCAACACATCATTAATCGCAACAGTATCTCCACAGGAAACTTTCCATAGAAGAATCTCTGCTTCGGTAAGGCCCTCTCCCACATCGGGAAGTCTAAATACCTGAGACATAGTTCGTGTCCTTTCGTCTGAGGGAGATGGTTCTAATACGAGAATGAACGGTCAATAGCGTCAAGAATACGGTCAATACCGGGCAAAAATTCTTCTTCAGCTCTCGGCACTGGATACGGCATATGAAAACCACCCACACGTAGCACAGGTGCTTCCAACGAATAAAAGCATTGTTCCGTCACAGCAGCACTCAATTCTGAAGATACTGACACAAAGGTGCTAGCTTCTTGGACAATAACAGCACGCCCCGTCTTGTTCACAGAATCTGCCACAGTACCAATATCCAGTGGAGAAATAGAATGTAGGTCAATAACTTCAATATCATGCCCATCTTCTACGGCTGCTTCAGCTGCGGCTAAAGCAACTGGAACAAGAGCACCATAAGTAACGAGCGTCAGGTCTGTGCCTTCGCGAACTACCGCTGCTTGAAACGGGTCATAATCATCTGCAGAAAATTCAACATCACCTTTGAGCCAATAACGGCGTTTAGGTTCCATAAAGATTACGGGATCAGGATGTTGAATACTTTTTCGCAGCATCCAGTAGGCATCGTGTGAAGAGGATGGGACCACAACACGTAACCCTGGTGTATGAGCAAAATAGGCTTCTGGAGATTCTGAATGATGTTCGATAGCACCCACTGCACCACCATAGGGTAAACGAATAGTCACAGGGGCACTCAACTGACCAGTAGAGCGAGTACGGATCTTAGCAAGCTGAGTTGTTATCTGGTTAAACGCAGGAAAAACAAAACCATCAAATTGAATCTCTGGCACAGGGCGTAACCCGTTCATGGCCATACCAATAGAAGTACCGATAATTCCAGATTCTCCCAAGGGTGTATCTAATACCCGTTGTGGCCCAAATTCTTGATAAAGACCATCGGTGACACGGAACACTCCCCCAAGTTTTCCAACATCTTCACCTAAGACGATTACGTCTTCACAGGCTGACATCTCATCGGATAAGGCACGAGTAATCGCTTTAGATAACGCTAAATTTTCGTAAGTCATATTGTTAGTCCTCGTCCTCAAAGCCTTCTAAGTATTCGCGGTAGAACGCTCTATCTGCTTCTGTTTGTGTATGCGGTTGTGCATAGACGTTATCGAAGTTTTTCTCAAAGTCTTCTGGTTCAGAGTTGAGCGTATATTCTCGTACTTGTTGAGCTATCTGCGCAGCCTCATGGCGTACCTGTTCGAAGAAAGAGTCGCTCACCGCATAATGGTCTCGTAGATATTTTTCTAGACGTAGGAGCGGGTCTAAGGCTGAATATTCTTGGAGTTCTTGTTCTTCACGGTATTTTGTGGGGTCGTCAGCTGTTGTATGCGCACCTAAACGGTAGGTCTCTGCCTCAATCAAGACGGGGCCTTCTCCTGACCGAATTTTTTCGAGAGCGTAACGAGTTGCTGCCACAACAGCTAATACGTCGTTACCGTCTACGCGTAGCCCCTCAAAACCATACCCTTGAGCTCGTGTCGCTATTGGTACACGCGATTGCGTTTCAAAAGGAACCGATATAGCCCAACGGTTATTTTGGACAAAAAACAATACGGGAGCGTCATAGGAGGCTGCAAAAACCATTGATTCATGAACGTCACCTTCAGTAGAGGAGCCATCACCAAAATATACGGCAACTGCTGGTTGAGAAGAATACTCTCCTGATGAGCACGCTCGTTTCATACTCATTGCATAACCGACCGCCTGAGGAACTTGCGCTGCGAGCACAACAGTGTAGGGGTGAAAACGGTGTTTTTTAATATCCCAACCGCAGGTTCCAGAACCACGGAAAAAGGGCATTAACTGTTCAAGAGGTACACCTCGAGAAAAGGCTAATGCATGTTCTCTATAGGAGGGGACCACATAATCTTCAGGACTTAGAGCAAACCCCGATGCGACTTGGGCGGCTTCTTGTCCTCGACTAGGAACCCAGAGGGATAGCTGACCTTGGCGTTGTAACGCGGTCGCTTCATCGTCAAAACGACGAACAATCACCATTTGACGGTAGAACTCTTGGAACTGTTCTACTCCAATGTCTTTGACATACTCGCTGAACACTTCATGTGGGCTTAGCTGAGCTGAGTCATCCATCAATTGGATTAACGGTGGAATATTGCTCGTACTATGGTGACGTTCTACCATCGTTCCGCCTTCGTACAGATTAGTGGGTGTTACCTCCTTATACCCTATTCCTCTTTGGTGAGAATACTCTGAATACTTGATGTTCTGCGTGTCCTTATTAAAGCGGTCTCACCAGTACAAATAAGCATTTTCTTGGGTGTTCAGAGCGCTCCCACCCAACACTTTTTACCCCTCCTTAAAGAAGCTTAAAAGTGCGTCCCTTCTGGGCGCTGAGGTGCATATTCGACAGATTGGCAGAGCGCAATGAAGCGATCGTTTGCTTCGTCCTCTCCGATAGAGACACGAACCCCTTCTTGAGCGAAAGCACGCACCGAAAGAGCATGTGATTCAGCTCTTTGCGTAAAATCTGCAGTATTTTCACCAAGATTAAGCCACACAAAATTAGCTCGAGTCGTAGGAATCCACCATCCTAGTTCTTGTAATGCCCGCACAACACGTTCACGTTCAGCAACAAGATGACGGACTCTTTGCATCACCACATCACGGTGTTCGATAGAGGCAATTGCAGCTTGTTCAGCAATACTTGTTACCGCAAAAGGTGTTGCTGCAACTCTCAAATACTGTGTTAGCTGAGGATGAGAAATGGAGTATCCGACGCGTAAACCGGCAAGTCCTTGAGCTTTTGAGAATGTCCGCAAAATAATAACGTTTGGATAATCAGGATAAACCGATAGCCCGTTGACCGGAGGTTCTTCTCCCGCCATAACCGGCGAGGCCTCACAGAACTCAAAGTAGGCTTCGTCGATGACCACAACGATATGTGAAGGTACCCGATCTAAGAAGGAACGGAGCTGATGTTCTGTAACAGATGGCCCAGTAGGGTTGTTCGGTGTGCAGACGAGGATGACGCGAGTTTTATCGGTAATAGCTTCGACCATCGCCTCTAAATCATGTGCCCCCTCAGCAGTCAGAGGAACTTTAACGCTCTTCGCACCAGCTAACCCAACACAAATAGGGTATGCCTCAAAAGAACGCCACGCATAGATGACTTCATCTGCACTACCGTCAGCAGATGTTCCAGCAAACGTTGCAAGAATCTGGTTTAGCGCACCGAGACTGCCAGCGCCAGTCACGATGTCTTCGGCAGATATACCGTGTTCTTCTGCGAGCGCATGACGTAATGAGGTACAGAGAGGATCAGGGTATCGGTGAACTTGAGTGAAGTTCTCAAGGATATGCGCCACTTCTGGTACGGGGCCGAGTGGGTTCTCGTTAGAAGAAAGTTTATATTGTTCAAGTCCCGGTACCGGTTGTGGAGCTTTACCAGCAGAGTATTGAGGCAGTTGGGAGAATACTGCTCGCGGGGTGGGCAGTTGTGGTTGGTGATCGCAAGAAGGATTATTCATAGTTTCGAGTGTAGTTCTTTCTGTTTTTCTTTTACACCTTGAGCTTGGTTCCTTTACGAGGGTATGAGGTAGAGAGAGTAGGTTTTCTTATCTTTTTGCAGGCTGGTAGTCATACCAGTGTTCGTTGAAGGGGTTTTCTTCTGGTGTGAGATAGTCGTTGCTGATGTCTTCTATTTTTTGGGAGGTGTTTGCAACTTTTCCGGCTTCTCCAGGGAGATTCTGTGCGATAGATGAGGCAAAATGTGATCCCACATGGATTCCTGTTCGTAGGTCGTGGGCAAGTACTGCTGATTTGCTAAGGTTTCGTGGAAGGGTGGAGCCGGCAACGACAGATAGCTTGGTTTTATGCTGGTTTCGTGAAAAGTTTTTCATCATGGGCAGGGGTTGGTGTGCTAGTGGGTAGTTTTCTGTGCTGATACGGTATTGGCGGTATCCGTGTTCGGTGGGGGCATGGCGGCTTATCATTCCAGCAAAATATGAGGTGCTTCCTTGCCATACGGGGTGGTTCCCCCATAGTTGTGTTGCTTCTCGAATTTTTTGGGCACGTTCTTTGGTCTCTTGAGTACCGGTAGGAGTTTCTCTGTAATGGGTTTCTAATGTTGAGATATTTGGGGTACGTGTGGTGTTCAGGGAGGTGCCTTGGAGGGACGTAACGCCGTCGTTTTGGTCGGTAAGAACGTGTATGGGAATATCTGTAGCTAAGGGGAGGGAGCCAATGGGGGCACCTTGCAAGTAGACTCCTTGCACATTATGTTTTTTGCGGAATTGTTGATGTGTTGATGCAACTGCGGCAATGGCTCCGCCTTGGCTGAACCCGGCTAAGTAGATGGGTGTATCTGCTGGTAGGTTTGCTTGTTCTAGGGCGGTGTCTAGTAGTTGTAGTCCGGCAGAACTTTCTTCCATTGGTGTCTCTGGTGAGTCGGTGACGGAGCTGAGGTTACTAGCAATTCCGATAGGTGCCCCGTGTAGGGTGATGCCGTCAGTATCTGTTCCAGGGACGTAGGCGATAACACCTGAGAGCTGTTCGGACGAATCATAAATATGTTGGAGGAAAACACCGTCGTATTCGACGTTGATTCCTTGTTGGTGTTGGAGTTCGTCGATGGTGTTGACGCCAGAGGATATTGTCTCAAAATTATGTGCATAATCAGCGGGGCTTTGAGGAATAACAAGTTGCTGTTCTATGTGTTCGAAGGTTGCAGAATCAGCTGATTTGTATGTTTGTATTCCTGAGATGTTGAGTGCTCGAAGGTATCCTCCACGGTGGAGTTTATCTTCAACATATTCTGTGGCAGTTCTGCTGAGGGAGCTGATACCGTAAAGCTTCATTTTTTCTGCTCGACGACGGTTTGCGTATTCTTCACCGTTATATAGGTAGTCTCCCCAATACCCCATACCGAAGAAAATTCGTTGTCCTAAGAAACTCGTGATTGGACCAGCAACGGGCATCAGCGTTGTTGCCTGAGCAAGTGGACCGCCTGAGCTAAAGAGTGAGCCCATCCAATACATGGCTGCCGGTAGTTGGGTTTGGCAGGTGCGTAAAAGCTCCGTAGCAATGTAATCAGCTTGTTCGTAGGCGATACTTGTTTGTTCGAGACGAACGGTAAGGTCTAGCTGTTCGCTGGCGCGCTGTGTGCTGCACTGAGATAGTTCTAGGATTTCTGTGCCCAGAGAAAAACCTTGAGGATGTAGGGCAAGTAGCTTCATCACATCAGCAGATATGATGCTCAGTTCTTGCGCAACCTGTTGATTTATTTCGTGCGTGCGGCGTAGGTGTGTTGAGTATTCTTGAAGGCTTGTCGTATCTACTCGCAGAAGGGTGGTGTGCCCTTCTCTGATATTTCTCATCACTGTAGTGTGAGATTCTTTCAACCTTATAAGAGAAGACGTCATGATGGGGGCTTTCTACGAGTAGGTAGGCAGGAAATTCATCAATGGGTGGTGAAGGAGAGATTCTAAAGCTGATTGAGTGTTTCTAACGCTCTGTGTGTAGAGGATTTCAGCACCTACCGTTGCAGCGTCACTGTACCGGTGTGCTTGGATGATGGCGTGATCTACTGCGATACCGGCAGTAGTTACTAGGGCACTGAGATGTTCTGCTTGTTGTGCTAATTCTTCACCAGCTTGGATGAGGTTTTGACGTTTTTCATGAAGTTGATGTTCTAGATACTGTTGTGAGTGTTCTTCCTCTTCGATGAGCCGGTAAAAGTTTTTAGATGCGAGAGAGTCCCATTCCATCTGTGTTTTCAGGTGGAGGGTGCGTTGAATCTGTCGTTGTTTCTCTTCTTGTTCGTTGAGTCGTTGTGCAAGTTCTTGTGTTTGTTCTCGTATGTGATGGGCAAGCTGAGAGAGTCCTTCAGCGATAGGGGTACTTCTGGATGTGCCGAAGCCTTGTTGTTGTGCAAGAAATAAAAGGTGTTGTTCTTCCATAGGTGGGTGGTTTCCTCAAACAGGCTGTTCTCCGGTGTAGTTGTTCTAGAGATACGTTAGATGAATGGTTAGAGCAGAAGACGTTGAGGGGAAGAATTGTGGATAATCTTGAGGAAAGGGTGCATCGTATCGTATTTTCCACAGGTATGAGGTACAAAGTTTCTTGAGTATGACGCAATAGCGCCTGAGCTTTTAAGCTTTTCTGAGTTATCTCAACCACAACCGGCATATCACATGACAGAATAGAAGTATGTCTCAACCTGATCTTTGCATGACTCTGCCCAATGGACGACGTAGCCTCACCGGATCCGCCACCGCGCTAGGCCCACTGGACGGCCGTTATAAGGCGGTAACAGAACCTCTCGTCGATTACCTCTCAGAAGCTGCCCTTAACCGTGACCGTATCCACGTCGAAATAGAATGGTTCATCTACCTCTGCAAAAAGAGTGTGCTTCCGGGGCTTTCACCCCTCACCGAAGAGCAAGAACACGCATTACGAGCTATTGTCACCGAGTTCTCTCCTGAAGACGTTGACGAGCTAGCAGATATTGAAGCAACCACCGTCCACGATGTTAAAGCAGTGGAATATTTTATCGGTCGTAGGCTCGCAGATATTGGTCTTGAACACCTCAAACCACTCATTCATTTTGGGTGCACCTCAGAAGATATTAATAACCTTTCCTACGCTCTAGGTATTAAAGATGCGGTACATCATGTATGGGTTCCACAAGCCGAAGAGCTCATTGAACAACTTCGCACCATGGCAGAAGAATCAGCTCATATTCCCATGTTGAGCCGAACCCATGGGCAACCAGCCACCCCCAGTACGGTCGGTAAAGAACTAGCAGTTTTTGCCTACCGCCTTAACCGTCACCTTGACAGTGTCAAAAAGGTGCAATTCCTTGGCAAAATCAACGGTGCAACAGGTACGTTCTCGGCACATATCGTTGCAGCCCCTGACGTCCCATGGCTAAAAATCTCTGAAGAATTTGTCAGCTCATTAGGGCTAAGTTGGAATCCGCTCACGACCCAGATTGAGAACCATGACTGGCAAGCAGAGCTATATCACGCTATGTCACGTTTCAATCAGGTATTGCACAACCTCTGCACAGATATTTGGAACTACATCTCTATCGGCTTCTTCCGTCAGATTCCTGTTGCTGGAGCAACAGGATCTTCGACCATGCCGCATAAGGTCAATCCCATTCGCTTTGAAAATGCTGAAGCGAACCTTGAAATTGCGAATGCTCTTCTTGGCACGCTCAGCGCCACGTTGATTCAATCACGCTGGCAACGAGACCTCACTGACTCATCCTCACAACGTAATATCGGTATTGCCTTTGGCCATTCTGTTCTGGCAATGTCCAACGTCGTTAAAGGGCTCAAACGTCTTGACGTTGCCGATGATGTGATGGCTCAAGACCTCGACCAGAACTGGGAGGTGCTTGCTGAGGCCATCCAAATGGTCATGCGTGCCGAAGCTATTGCAGGTGTTGAAGGAATGGAAAACCCGTATGAACGGCTCAAAGAGCTCACCCGCGGACAACGTGTTGATGCTCAACGCCTCCAAGAATTTGTTGCCTCATTAGGGTTAAGTGCGCAGGCCCAGAAACGCCTATCCCAGCTCACCCCCGCACTTGGTTATAAACCTAGAGCTTCTACGGTACGAATCAAAGATATATGTGCTAAAGAATGCGGGAAGTTACCTGTCATTCGCTCAGCGGTGAAATCGTATTCTGAGCTCATCAGGTTAAGGTCGTTCGCAACCCCCAGTACTGTATCGAGAATTCTTCGCCCGTCTTGTTCTCGACCAGAACGTATGTATTGTTCTGCCAACCAGAGCGAAGCTGCACAGTGTAGGTTATCTTGGTCTTCAAAACCGTCAAACCCGTTGCGGTTAATGTAGCGATAAATCATTCCGCTAGTATGCTGTAATTCTTGTTCAATTCTGCGGACAGTGCCGAGCATGCGTTCGTCAGACCAGTCTAAGAAGCCTACCTGTGGAAGTTGCAATAAGGAGGCGTCTACGGTGGTTCCGTCGTAGGTTTGCACGAAGGAATTCAATTCTGGGTTGTAGCCGCGTTCGAGAATTTCTTCTGCAAGGCTGTCTCGACAATGTGCCCATAATGCTCCGTCTCCAGCAAGACCATAGTCTTCAACCGCTGATACTCCGGCGTTAAAGGCTGCCCATAGCATGACTTGAGAATGAGTGTAGATGCGAGGTTCTGCTCGCATTTCCCACAGTGATCGGTCTGCTTGTCCGATTCGTTCAACGGCTGAGTTGAGGAGTTCTTTTTGTAGCGGCCATGATAGGTGGTCCTCCCCTACCCCGTTATGACGCAAGTTTGCGAAGGTGACGAGCATTTGCCCTAGAGCGTCTGCTTGGAAGTATTCTCCTGAGCCGTTACCTGAGCGAACCGGTTGTGAACCTTCGTAACCTGGTAATGCGAGACGACGGTCTAGGTCGTCTTTTTCTCCGGCGACACCGTAGACGGCGTGAAGTTTTTGAGGGTTATTTGCTACGGCACGAAGTATCCAGTTTCTTAGCTGGGCAGTTTCTCGTTCGTGTCCGTGTGTAAGGGTCACGTCCATTGCCATGGCGACGTCTCGTAGCCATGAGAATCTAAAGTCCCAGTTTCTACTACCACCTAGGGTTTCAGGTAACGATGTGGTGAGGGCACCGACGAGTCCGCCAGTTTCTCGGGAGATGAGGGCGCGTAGTGTGAGTAGTGCGCGTAGCCGTGCTTCTCGGTAGAGTGCATCGTGCTCATTTTGGGTGTCTTCTGCGGTGTTTGGCAGGATGGTATGCGTTGCTGTTTGCGCGAGTTCGTGATAGGTCTGTGAATCAATTTCTGGTAGTTGCGTATTGGTCACAGGGTCATTTTCAGTGTTGAGAGCTTCACCGATAGAGCGTGTTGCCCAAACAGCGGTTTCGTTGGTGTTCGTTGAATCTGAGACAGCTTCTGTTGCGGTGATGACAGGGCGTGATGATGTTTCTGGTGCTGGTTCGTTGCGCCCTGTAGTGAAAAGTTCTGACCATTCGCTCCATTGTTCGTTGGCGTAGGTCAAGGCGGTGTCATAGTCGATGGGTGCGGGCGGGTTGTGGTTTGAAGCGAAATAGCTCAGGGAGAAAGAATAGTGTTGTCCGGCAGATACAACGAATGTGTCGGTATGGGCACCATGTTGGGTGTCGGGAATGGTATCTCCACGGAAGACGAGTGCGTGAGGTCCAGCCATTCCGATGACCATGGGGTCGGTGTCTCCGTCGGTGTAGCGGGTGACCCATGGTGTTGTTTTTCCGTTGTCGAATCGCATGGTGAGCTCGTGGAGCATGACGACCTCTCCGGTGAGTCCTTCGACGTTTCGTACGATGGAGGTTCCGCCGGTTAGTGGCATAAAATCTGTGACGCGTACGCTGGCGTCTCCGATGTGCCAGATGGTTTGGAGAGTGAAGGTGTTTTCTCGGTAGGAGCGTTCTGTACGAACTTCTTCTACGGGGGCGGGGTTTACTGATTCTAGGGGCGCAAGCAGCCATCGTCCGTGTTCTCTGTCCCCTAGTAGGGCGGCGAACACGGCACCGGAGTCGAATCTTGGGGCGCAAAACCAGTCAATGGATCCTGCGCGGGAGACAAGCGCTCCAGTGTTCATATCAGATAATAATGCGTAGTCCTCGATAAAAGAAGCCATGGGGTTAACACTAACCTAAGCTTAGTTTTCTGGGGAGGGTAGAAGCGTCTTTCGTGGTTTTTTGCAGAAATAAATACATTCTTGACACCTCTTGTTTTATACCCCTAGGGGGTATATCTTGGAGGTGGGTGTTTTCCTCATCGAACACCAAACACTACGGAGGGAACGTGCAACATGTGCCAAGAAGAAATCCACTCAAAGACCTCACCGCCTCACGGATACACCTCTGAAAAAGAAGCGTATCTCAAAAGGTTACGTCGCATTGAGGGGCAAATCCGTGGTATCTCACGCATGGTAGAAGAAGACCAATATTGCATTGATATTTTGACGCAAATATCAGCAGCTAATAAGGCACTACATGCTGTTTCTATCGGCTTGCTCGAAGAACATATCGGACATTGTGTTGTTCACGCGGCAGAAGAATCTCAGCGCACAGGAGACCACCGCATCGTCGAGCATAAAGTTTCTGAAGCTAGTGCCGCAATTTCACGGCTTTTACGCTCCTAAATAAGCTTTCCTTGTACACCATAAAACCTAAGAATATGGAGAAAATATCATGACAGAAACTATTGTCAAAGCAACAGGACTGACCTGCAACCACTGCGCAATGAGCGTAGAAGAAGAGCTCAAAGAGCTTTCTGAAGTGCAAGAGGTCAACGTGGATGTTGTAAAAGATGGAGAATCCACCGTCACTATCTCACACGAAGAAGAGTTAAGTAGAGATAAGATTCGTGAGGCCATCGCAGAAGCCGGCTTCACCCTAGTGGATTAGTCCTCACTGACCTTGAGGGCACCTCATCGTTCTCATGGAGCTGAGGTGCCCTCTGCCTTTATACCCCTTCTTAACCTCTAGGAAAATAACTGTGAACGAGCAACAAAACCAACGCGTTATCAATCTTCATATTGGGGGCATGACCTGCGCTTCCTGCGTTGGGCGGGTAGAGCGCAAATTGCGCAAAATTGACGGAGTGGACCCTTCCGTTAATTTGCCGTTGTCTTCCGCTCGAGTACTTGTTCCAGAAGGTGTAGAAGCTGAAGAACTAATTCGCACGATTGAAAAAGCTGGGTATACGGCACAACTTAAAGAACCAACGATGAGCCAAGGAGCGTCTTCTTCTCCTGAGCATACAGAGTTAGATTCTCTCAAACAAAGAATCTGGGTTACAGCAGTATTTGCTGTTCCGGTGTTCTTTATATCGATGTTTTCTTCTGTTCAGTTTCCGCATTGGGGTTGGGCGGTTGCACTCCTTGCGAGTGTAGTGGTGTTTTGGTCAGCGATTCCTTTCCATCGTGCAGCATGGACCAATCTGCGACATGGCATGTTTACGATGGACACTCTCATTTCGCTAGGTGTTCTTTCTAGTTATTTCTTTTCTTTAGCTCAGTTATTGATCGACCCTGCAATGACAGCAGCTGTGCACGCTCATTCTGCGCATAGCCATCAACTTTATTTTGATTCTTCAACGATGGTTGCGTTTTTCCTCTTGATAGGACGTTACATCGAACAGCGTATTCAGCAGCGTTCTTCTCGCGCTCTTCATCAGCTTCTTGAACTGGGCGCTAAAGAAGCTCGTATTCTTCGTCATGGTCAAGAGGTCAAGATTCCAGCTCAAGATGTTCTGCCAGATGATGAGTTTCTTGTCTTACCTGGGGAAAAGATTGCCACCGATGGTGAGGTCGTTGAAGGACGGTCTTCTGTTGATATGTCTCTCGTGACCGGTGAATCTGCTCCGGTTGAGGTTGGAGTGGGAGATACCGTCACAGGTGCTACGGTCAATCTTTCTGGTGCTTTGACAGTCAGGGCCACCCGCGTGGGGGAAGAGACGACTTTAGCTCAGATAGGTGCTCTTGTGTCTGAGGCTCAGGCAACTAAAGCACCTATTGCGCGTCTAGCAGATAGGATTTCTGCGGTTTTTGTTCCGGTAGTTCTTGTGATTGCGGTGCTGACATTCCTTGCATGGTGGGTGTTCTCTCAGGACGTCAATAGCGCTTTCATTGCCTCAGTATCTGTTTTGGTGATTGCATGCCCTTGTGCCTTGGGTCTTGCAACTCCTACTGCGCTTCTTGCGGGAACCACGCGTGCTTATCAGCTAGGTATTCTAATTCGTTCTGCACAAGTACTAGAAGATACTCGCGATATTGGTGCAATTATTTTCGACAAGACAGGAACAGTTACTGCAGGAAAGTTTAACGTCGTTCATACATTGCCACTCAGCGGCAGTTCCTCGCGTCTTACTGTTGAGCAGGCTCTTACCTATGCTGCGTGTGTTGAAAAACGTTCAGAGCATCCTATTGCTCAGGGAATTATCCGTCATGTCAACGCTGATTATAGTTCTGTGGTTGAGCCAGTTGTAGAAGATTTTACGATGACCGCAGGTGGTGGCGTACAAGCATGTGTACGGTCTTCGGGGCAAAAGCACACTGTGATGGTTGGGCAGCGTTCTTTCCTTGAGGAGCATTCAGTGCAGTTGAGTGAGAAAGATGCCCTCTTATTACGGCAGGAGCAAGAACGGGGCTTAACGGTGGTCATGGTTGCTGTTGACGCTACCCCAGTTGCTCTCATCGCGCTTCAAGATACGCCAAAAGATGATGCAATAACGGCTATTGCCTCATTAAAGAAGCAGGGACTACATCCAGTGTTACTAACCGGTGACGCTCAGCCTGTTGCAGAATCTATCGCACGTCAAGTGGGTATTGCAGATGAGGATGTTTTTGCTGAGGTATCACCATCTCAAAAGGTAGAGACCGTTAAACGCCTTCAAGAAGGTGGGGTACGCGTTGCCATGGTGGGTGACGGTGTCAATGATGCAGCTGCTTTGGCACAGTCCCATCTTGGTATTGCGATGGGTTCTGGAACAGATATTGCCATGGAAGCATCTGATATGACGGTGATGCGTAGCGATGTACGTTCTATCGTGACAGCAATTGAGCTTTCGCGAGCAACATTGAGGCTGATTATGTCTAATCTTGTGTGGGCGTTTGGGTATAACTTTATTGCTATTCCTGTGGCTGCTTTGGGATTGTTGAACCCGATGATTGCTGGCGCTGCAATGGCTTCTAGCTCGGTGATTGTGGTTCTTAATTCTTTGAGGTTGATGCGTTTCCAAGAAAATTCTTCAAAGTAAAACAGCTAGTAAATCAGCAAAAACATAAGTCCACTGAACATTTTTGAGAAAATACCGTGACATTTTCTCTTGTCGTTTCGTCTTATTAGTGACGGCACCTCAGGCGCTTCGACCAATATCTCTTGGGGTGCCGTTATCTAAAATTTTTTAGCCATTATGACAATAAACTCGCAAGGAGAAAGAATCATGGCACAGAACACTAAGGTAACCCCTGCAGATGTAGAGTCCAAGAGCACTTCAGCTTCCTCTGGTCCTGCAAAGAACATTGGCGCAGATAGCGGTCAGGGTACCACCCACGTCAATGACGCAGTTATCGCTAAGATTGCTGGTCTCGCTCTTCGCGATGTAGAAGGCGTTTACGCACTTGGTGGCGGCGCAGCTCGCGCATTGGGCGCTATTCGTTCCTTCGCTGGTCAGGAAGAAAACCTTAAGCAGGGTGTTTCTGTAGAGGTTGGCCAGACTCAGGCTGCTGTAGATCTCTCCCTCGTTGTTGAGTACCCTTACCCCCTCTACAAGGTTGCTGAAGACGCACGTAACTCCGTCATCAAGGCAATTGAAGACCTCGCTGGTCTTGAGGTAACTGAAGTAAACATCGAAATTCTCGATGTTCATGTTGCTTCTGAAGATGACGAAGAAGAAGTAGAAGAAGAAACCAAGACTGAAAGCCGTGTTAAGTAGTGAGTAAGACTCTAATCGGATTATTAGTAGCCGCAGTGCTTGCATATGCAGCACTTGATCATGGATTTGGCGGATTCCTCCTCGCTGTAATTTTCCTTGCAGCAGGTGGATTCCTCGGGGCAATGCTCGAAAACGGTTCTTTGAACCTTGATGAAGCATGGAAGTCTCTCGTAAATAAAAAGGGCTCTTCCTCCAACTAATCCATGTCACTTCGGTGAATAGTCCACGAAAGTACAAGCAATGAATTCAAGTAGTCGCGGAAACACGATTGTTGCCCGCAAGGCTCTGGTTACCGTGTGCACTGCTGTTGCTTCTGAGGCGTTCGGTGTGGCGTCATCTGATATTAAGACGACGCTCACCGATCACTCAGGTAAGCTCGGCGTGAACATTTCTATACCGCTTCGTGCTCCACGTCTCGACGAGATTCCCACTTCACCTGACTTTCTTCAAGAAATGGGTGGCACGGTCTTTGATTTGGTGGAGCGCGCTCGTGCGCTAGTTATCGCACAGGCCAGTGAGATTACTGGTCGTGAGATTGGCGCAGTAAATGTCAGCATTTCAGGTATTACCGAGTACGGAAAGCAGGTGCGTGTTCAATGAGTCGTCATCAAGAATATGTCGAAGAATATCCCACCGCTCGTCGCGCTCCAGGGCCGTTTGTTAAATATATGGTTCGTCGCGAAACGCACTCTTCACGTGCTGGCGTCTCCATCTTCTTCGCGGTCTTATTGCTCGCCGTCATTCTTTGGGCTGGTATTGAACTAGTTTTGAGCATGGCAGGGCAGAAGGCTCTTTTGCTCAGCGGTGAACAGATGTTTGATGGTGTAGCTCAGCTACCTTCAGGCATACCTGACTGGGCACTCTACCTAACGGGCGCTGTTCTTGTCATCCTCGGTATCTTCGCTGTTCAAAAGGCGTTGTCGCCTGGGACTTTGGCAAAGCATTCTTTAGGATCTCGCCAGAGAGTCGCTTTTGTTGCAGATGATAAAGTCATCGCTGCGGCAATGAGCGAGGCAGTACGCCGTCAATTCGGTTTCAATCAGGAGCAGGTCACCACAAGTATCTACCACGCTAAGGCTGTTGTAGAGATTGTTCCGACCTCTGGTTCGGTTGTACCGACTCAAGAAATCACTGATTTTGCACAAAAAACCTTGGACGCATACGGTTTTGTACCGACAATGCGCGCTTCGGTCACTGTTACTGGAGAAGGGCTGGTGGCATAAAGATGGGTAACGCACCTCGCGCACTCAATAGAATCTTACTGACCCTCTTCGGCTTAGTATTCCTTGCTTTAGGTGCAGGGCTTATCGCGTTGAAAGTCTCTGAGCCTTTGGCACAGTACTGGAATGATGCTGTTGATCAGGTAGAACAGCCAGCACGCGATGTGTTTGCGGCAGCTGCAACTCCTTGGGGTTTTAGCTGGGTAACAGTCGGAGTTGTTGTTCTAGCGGTCATCGCCGTTTTCCTTCTGGTACGTTGGATTTTTGCTCAGCATGGTAACCGCGCTCATTCTGTAGCTTCTAGTCAGCACTCGGTAAAGTCGCAGGGCTCTCAGGGACGCACAGAACTTGCTGCTAGTTTCGCTAAAGACGCTGTCAAAGAGTCTTTTGAGCAAAACCCTGACGTTCTAAGTACAAGTGTTACGGCACTTAAACTCCCCAAGAAAACCTCTGGATTATTTGTCAAGGTTGAAGTTCGACAGGGCGCAAACCCGCTCTCACTACGGGAAACAGTTGATAAGACTGTTGCTGGTTTAGATGCCCTTACAGGACAAGAAATTCCTGTAACGGTCTATTTGACCGGCGGGATTCGCGCCATGATGTCCAAGGACACACAACGGGTAAACTAACCCTTAGAACACATAAGGCAGAACCACACGAGTTATTAATGTTGTTGGTTCTGCCTTGTGTTTTTGTGAGACCGGGAAGGAAAACACATGGCATTACTCACCCCCGATAGAGTAGCAGGACTATCTGACGCATTATTGTGCGAAAGATCTGCAAACGGCGATTCAGACGCATTTCAAGCTCTATTACGTAGACATGCTCCTTCCATGAGGGCCTACGCTATTCGGTTAACAGGAAGCACCGCTGACGCAGACGATGTTCTCCAAGAAACCTTTATTCAGGCGTGGAAGAAAATGGATACGGTCGAGAACCCTGAACGTGTTAAAAGCTGGCTCATGATGCTTGTCAACCGTAAAGGAATCGATCTTATTAGAGCGCGTAAGCTCAACGCCGACATTGATAATTCACCCGAACCCGTCGCTGCAGGAGCTACTCCTGAGCAAAGTGCTATTACGGGTTCACAGATGGGTGCGCTCTCCGAAGTGCTCAAAACATTACCCGTTCAGCAACGGCAGATATGGGTGATGAGGGAACTTGGTGGAGCCTCATATAAAGAAATTGCACAGACATTGATGATTAGCGAATCTAGTGTTCGAGGAAAACTTGCTCGAGCAAGAATCGCACTGCTTGATGGATTGGAGGGCTGGAAATAATGTCTGATTGTAGAATCCCTCTCAGCGTCTTAAGTGACTGGTTGGATGATGAACACGAAAATAATGAAACGGTAGCCCATAGAAAAACAACAGAACATATTGATCAATGTCCTGTATGTACACAACGAGTCAAGGCGCTACGTAAGCTCGGCACACTCACCGCTGAGCTCTCTGAGCATGACCTTAAAGAGCAAAATAAGGATACGAGCTGGATTGATACGCTCTTGAATAATATTGCTCTCGAAACTAAAGCTGGACGTTCTATCCCCCTACGCTCAGATAACGAGTTTGACCGTCTAACACAAACGGAAGGTTCAGTTATCTCAGCTATCCGTTCAGCCGCTGATGAGTTAGAGGACGTCGTTATTGGTAAATGCCATCTTGATGGTGATGTGACTGTTATCGATTCCCCCATTACGGTTAATGTCACTGCATCTATTCGTTTTGGCACAGTTATTGACAACGCTGCTGAAGAGTTACGAACACTGATTCTCAAAGAAATTGAGCGTATTAGTGAGCTGAACGTTCAGATGGTGAACGTGACGATTCAAGATATTTTTGATGCTGCTCAAACGCAACACACACGTCAGAAGAAAACTGGTGCTTGGGGGATGCTCCGCGACGAAGCTGCCTTCGAATACCGGAAAGGTGCGTGATATGCCACAAATCATTCATATTGAGCCACATTCCTCCCACGATTCTGATTCCCAAAATAACACGCAAGAAGAATACCAAGGTTCTGAATTATCAATTGATATTTCTCGGATACGCAAGGAAGTATTAGCGGTAGAGGGTGTAGAGAAAATCTACCCTCATTATGCTGGTGCTACACGTATTTTGCGGGCGATGAGCGCGGTTAACTCTACGGTGGGTTCAACGGTTCGAGAAACCCTTAACGGGTCTGCCTCATCTGAGCAGAAAAAGGGTATTGACTCTAATCGTTCTCGTTCTTCACAGAGTGCGGTGCAGACTCCCCAACTAAATATTGTTCTTCGTTTAGGAACAACCTCGAGTGCGAATGTTCCAGATACCGTACGGACTGTAGCGCAGGTTGTCCGTCGTATTGTGGAAGAGCCAGTGGTTCTTCATATAGACATTGTCAATAGCTAAAAATATGCTGGTGACGAGCTTTCCCTCGTCACCAGCATATTTATTTTAAGTTTTATCGCCACAACGTCTTTAGCGCTCTTGAGAGTTTTTCTCCTCTTGAGAGGTTTTCTGTTGTGCTTTTTCTGCGCGTGCTTGGGCTTCACGTCGGGCACGGGCTTCGGCGTAAAGTTTTGCTGAAGAACGGTTGATTCCGGTACCTTGCCCTAGTTCAGGAGAGTTCGGTTTTTCAACAAGAATTAATGTTGCACAAACAACGATGGTAACGATAAAAACTGCACCAGCAACCGTAAACGCTAAAACATATTGTGGGCGGTTATTTGTTCCACCTGTTGCAGTGATGAAGGTTCCCCAAAACGCAACGACGGCTAGAATTGAGGCGATGACGAGCGGCCCTGTCACCTGCTCTTTGAAACCTCTAGGGCGCTGTTGTACCACTAAACTTTCCTCCTGATGTGTCTCATCCAGTCTACTCGTTAAC
Source organism: Rothia sp. P7181 (assembly GCF_048513015.1). Taxonomy (NCBI): domain Bacteria; kingdom Bacillati; phylum Actinomycetota; class Actinomycetes; order Micrococcales; family Micrococcaceae; genus Rothia; species Rothia sp. P7181. The sequence goes on from NZ_JBLXXZ010000001.1 coordinate 165,271, forward strand.
CGGCGAGCATGCAGAGAATGTTAATCTTTCAGCTTGTCGTGTGCATTTCCCCAAAGAAAACTTCAAGCTACTGGGAACTTGGATGAGGTAAGAGACGTCGTTTTGTAGGTGTTCTATATTTCTAGAGGTTTCCCGAGCCGGTGCCACGTGATAACACCGGTGCTTAGAAACACACCGGTAATGATTGCGCCACAGCTGAACACTCCAAGCATGGCTCTATCGCCGATACCGCTCACAGCCCAGAAGCTCAGCCCTGTTGCAAGCATCATGATTCCTTCAAAACGCCAATCTTTAGCAAGTGCGTTGTTGTTCTTTAACTTGTTTGAAAAGATGGTTTGCGCAGCACCAGAAATACACCATCCTATTCCGAGGATAACTCCGGCTGAAGTTTCTTCCCGTGCAAAAAATAGATATATCAGCGTAGTTATGCACAACACTACGGACGAGGTGACAAAGAGAAACCGACTCTTGTCTTTTTCTGTTGCAGATAAAGTTTTGTATAGGTAGCTATGCACAACTGCCAACATGACCATAAATGGTGAAATCATATAGCGAAGTACGTCAAGACTGGGGTTCACCATGAATAACGTGATGAGACCGAATACAACGTATATTGATGCGTGGACGGCAGTCCACTGGCTTAGCAACTGTTTTTTCTGCTTTGATTGGTTGTTTGAAGATTTTGAGTGGGTACGGTTTTGAGTCACGGTATAAGGCTATCGGAAAAGAGTATTTTCGTGCGAGTAGAGAACTGATAATTCTCAGAGTCTGTTTTAGGGATTGCAGATGATGCGGGTTAGCAGTGTCATTGCTTGTTCGAGGTGCCGTTCTGATACTGCACCGAAGCCGATGATTAGCCCGTAGTCTTGACGCGGCATACCATTATGCGACCAGTATTCTCCTAAGCTTCTGACGGATACTCCTTGTTCTTTAGCTCGCGCTACAACCTTTTGTTCTTTGAGGTATTGTTCTTCTGCGCTGAGGTGATTTATTGACGCAAATTTGAGGATAGCGTGTAGTCCACCGTCCATGGGTAAAAGTGTGCACTGTTGAGAGAGTTCACTGTGGTCATAATAGTTTTGCACAAGGCGTCGTCTTGTGGCGTAAGTTCTTCGCATCTTTGCGATATGGCGACGTACCGTACCGTTTTGTAGGAGGAGTGTCATCGCTTCTTGAGTAATGGCAGAGACAGGTGAGCCGAGCTGGGTTCTGAGCGTGCTAAGTGGCTCATGTAGGTGTTGCGGAGTGAGAAGGTAGCCTAGCCCAACGGCTGGGGAGAGGGTTTTAGCGAACGATCCGAGGGTAACGACACAATCATAGTGTGATGCTAGATGATGTGAGCGAGTGAGTGAAGCGAGCGCGGGGACGGGGTCTCCTGTGTAACGCAGTTCGGAGTCGTAGTCGTCTTCGACGATGAGGGCTTTGTTTTTGTGTGCCCATTCGAGCAGTTCGAGTCTGCGTGTGATAGGCATGGTGGTGCCTAGTGGGTATTGGTGGCTTGGTGCAAGAAGGATGATATCTGGTGGGGTGTGAGGAGGTAGGTGTTGGGGGTTGAGTCCTTGTGTATCGAGGGGTATCGGCATGATGGTGTGTCCGAAGGTGGCAGGAATTTTTTGTAGTGAGGGGTACCCTGGGTTTTCAACGGCGATACGTAGTGGTCGGTCTTTGATGATGGTTCTTAGTGTTGAGAGGATGAGTCTAAATCCGTCTCGTGCTCCTGATGTGATGAGTAGCTCTTCGGGGTGGGTGATGACGCTTCGGGTGATTCGCAGGTGTTCGGCTAGTTCTTTTTTGAGGGTGGGAGAACCTGTGGCAGGGTATGTTGTTCCGACGTTGGCTGCTGCGGTTCTCCATGCTGCTCTCCATGGTGTGCTGGCGAGTGTGGAGGTGTCTGGGGTGCCTGGGCGTAGGTCGATAATGGTGTTTTGAGGTGTTCTCAGGTGACTAGTGGAAAGGTGTGTTGGTGTGGTGGGCTGTGGTGTGTTGGTGTGGTGTTTGTTGTGGGGGTGAGGTAGGTGGGGGTTGATGGTTGTTCCGGTGTGTGTGGCGTGTAGGTATCCTTCTGCGGTGAGTTGTTCGTAGGCGGAGACGATTGTTCCTCTGGAGACGTTGAGACGTTGAGCGAGTGTTCGTGTTGAGGGTAGCGGGTCTGATGCGATGAGTGTGCCGTTGAGGATGAGTTCGCGTATTTTTTCTGCCAGTTGGCTTGGTAGTGAGGTTGTGAGGTTGCGGTTGAGGGTGATGGGTAGTTCTACGGAAGCTGAGGTGTGCATAGGAGTGTGGTAGTTCCACCTAGTGGTCTAAAATTTTTGTTGATTCTTGGCTCTATCTTAGACCAGCGTTTTAGGGCACAGTAGAGACCATGACTGAAAATACTGAACTTCATGGATCTCCCCTCGTCAAACGAGGATTAGCAGATATGCTCAAAGGTGGCGTCATTATGGACGTTGTCAACGCTGAACAAGCAAAAATTGCAGAAGATGCTGGTGCTGTTGCGGTGATGGCACTGGAGCGTGTGCCTGCCGATATTCGTGCTCAAGGTGGCGTTGCTCGTATGAGTGACCCCGACATGATTGAAGATATTATTAACGCGGTGTCTATCCCTGTGATGGCTAAAGCACGCATTGGACATTTTGTTGAGGCGCAGGTTCTTCAATCTCTCAAGGTGGATTACATTGATGAATCTGAGGTTCTTTCTCCTGCTGATTATGTGAATCATATTGATAAACAGCAGTTCACTGTTCCCTTTGTGTGTGGTGCAACTAATTTGGGTGAAGCACTTCGCCGTATTGCTGAAGGTGCGGCGATGATTCGTTCTAAGGGCGAAGCTGGCACGGGCGATGTTTCTGAAGCGACAAAGCATATTCGCACGATTAAATCTGAGATTGCTGAGCTACAAGCACTATATGCGACCTCTCCTGACGCGTTGTATGTGAAAGCTAAAGAGCTTGCTGCACCGTACGACATCGTTGTGGAAGTGGCACGCACAGGAAAACTTCCGGTGGTTCTTTTTACTGCTGGTGGTGTGGCAACCCCCGCTGACGCTGCAATGATGATGCAGCTTGGTGCAGATGGTGTTTTTGTTGGTTCTGGCATTTTTAAGTCTGGTGACCCTGTTGCTCGTGCACGTGCCATCGTTAAGGCCACTGCGTTCTATAACGACCCTGCTGTTATCGCTGAGGCTTCTCGTGGTTTGGGTGAAGCGATGGTTGGTATTAATGTTGCGGACCTTCCAGCACCTCACCGTTTAGCTGAGCGCGGCTGGTAAGAATTGTAATTACACAAAAATTCTTGTGGTAGTTGTGCGTATTCTTCATCGAGGATGTGCACAACTATCACGTTAAAACACTGACTTGATACGTCGAAGGGTTAAAACAGTAAGTAGCAGAGCTATGCGCTACCGGCTTATCCGTCCGAGTTATCGCATATCAACTAGATATTTCCAAAAGCAGTGTCGCACGATATATTAAAGAATTCGAGAAAGAAAATAATGTAAGCGTATAAAGGATTGATGAACATATGAAGAAATTTTATTTTCTGACTACTTTTACGCTATTTTCTTTAGCTATTACGTCTTGTGGATTTCCCTCATCTTCATCACCGTCCAGCGCTGGAACAAAAGTTCCTGAACTGTTTTCACCAATTGAAAAGGATGGTTCTTATACCAGGACTTTCTATAGCAATTTTCCGCTGGACAATCCGAAGAGTTCTTTAGTCGCTTCTGACGCTTCCGGAAAAGGCCCTTTCACTGCTTATATAGCATGCAGTGAAGGAGAGGAGATGGCTGTATCTATCGATTCAGAAATCGAAAAAACTGTACCTTGTGATGAATCAGTTTATGAGATTCATGAAATCCAAAAAATTGCACTCTCAGGGGGTATAAAAGCTACTGTAGAGTCCTCTAAAAAGTCAGGAAGCTGGCAGATTCAGTTCCTAAGTTCTAGAAGCTTTAACTAGACATTATAGTTTTGCAATCAGCACCAGCGCGCAGGCGCCACCAACCCAATACCTCAGACCGAACCCGTACCATCTACTCAACACATCGGTGCTCTGCACCGAGTATTGTCCACGCACAAAAAGTTGCGCACGGTTTTATGCTGAGACCAGCGGGATATATCAAAAGTTAGGGAAAGGGTGTGCACAACTACCACGTTAAATACATAAATTTAGCGTTCTCGACTCAGATACTCAGTCTTACGCAAAAGCATCACTGCAGTGACAACACCAAGAACGACCCATAACCCCGCACATAAAATCCCCAAAGAACTCATCTGCCTCAAAACACCAACTTGATACGTCAAAGGGTTAAAACCAGCAAGAACAGCAAGCCAATTTCCCTGAATAGGGTAAAACAAGGGAGCAGTAAAAACTACTGGAAGTGACGTCACAGTAACAACAAAATCACGTGTAGCGTACGAGTCCACTTTCCCGCCTAAGGCTGCACCAAAGCCACACCATCCAGCAACAAAAAGAACGCCCACACCTAATAAGGTTAAAACCCTCCACATATCTGGTGCAGACTCAGGGAAAATAAGCAGAGAACACGCAAACAAGAGCGCAAACTGAGCAATAAATACCAATGCACCAAAAAGCACAATGCTTAATACATACCCGACTACCGAACCGCCTTGAAGGATATATAAGGCCAGCACTCCCCACTTACGGTCATTAGCGACATCACTCATACTTGCTGTGGCAGAACGAAAGGCCAGCAAACATACCAGTCCTGCCAACACAAATTCGCTATACACATCGACCTTATTTTCCAACGAAGGTCGAAGCCCCTGTAGACAGGAAAACTAAGTAAGCAACAGGTTCTATAAAACGACCAAGATAGGACGTACGCCAGTTCCATAAGGAGAGGATATGAAATTTTATTAAGGGTTAAAGGGCGTAGCATTAGAAAATAGTCTCCCTAATATGTGTGTAAATATCCCAAAATCATCTGTCTCTCTAGGGGAAAGGCTTAGATAGTCTTCAACAGGTAAATCAGCGATTATTTTTCCGTGGTCGATAGCCACTACTCGGGTGCAGTGTTTCGAGAATCGTGATGTTTCGTGAGTGCTTATTAATGCTGTTGATCCGTGTTCTTTACGTTCATCAAGATATTTAAAAACTGTTTCTATACCTTCAGGGTCGAGACCGGTAGTTGGTTCATCAAGAATCATTAGTTGGGGGTTTCCGACGATTGCACGTGCAATTTGAGTTCGTCGTAGCTCTCCCCCAGACAGAGTTTCTGCAGTTTTTCCGAGATAATCGCTCAGCCCAAGGGTGTGAGTGACTTCGTCTATGGAAACACGCTGTGATTTCTGTAAGGCACTACGTCGAAGCTCTACACCGAGTGCAATGTTTTGACGCACGGTAAGAGACCAATCGATGATTTCTCGTTGAGGACACCACCCTATCTCTGAACGGTTGATATTCGTTGATAGTGTTCCTGCTGTTGGGTGTGTAAAACCGCTGACGAGGTCAAAAAGGGTTGATTTTCCTGCGCCGTTATGTCCTACTACTGCTATGACTTCTGCTGGGTTGATAGTCAGGTTTACGTTGTCTATTGCCGGTGTTGTTTTCTTGGGAAATTTTTTGACTAAGCCTTCTGCAACAATGATTGGTTTCAAGGTATCAGCTTTCTCGAAGTGCTTAATGAATATTCTCTTCTATATAGGTCTTTCTAAGACGTCATTCTCTCTTATATGAGTTTGATAATACATTTCTTATAAACAGTAGAGACATATTTCCTTATCAGAACGAATCAATAAAACGAGTATGCTTAGTTTAGCCACAGATTTTATCTGTATAAGTTTGCGCGAGAAAAACACGAAGGGTACAAACATTGACCACTATTGTTAACAATTCTGGGAACGGTAAAACTGTTGGTGTTCTTGCCCTTCAAGGTGGCGTCGCAGAACACACACAAATGATGGAATCTCTGGGCGCGCAGGTAGTTCTTGTTAAAAAGGCTGAGCACCTTCATGGGTTAGACGCGTTGATTCTTCCCGGTGGAGAGTCTTCTACCATTGACCGTCTTACTCGTATTTTTGGGGTACGGGATGCCTTACGCGAAGCTATTATCTCAGGTGTCCCAACGTTAGGTACTTGTGCTGGGCTCATCATGTTAGCGCACACTGTAGACGACCCTGCACCGGGTCAGCAAACACTCGATATTCTTGATATTTCTGTAGATCGTAACGCTTTTGGTTCGCAGGTTGATTCTGCCGAGACAGAGGTTCTTTGGCGTGGGGCAGATGAACAGCTACACCCTGTTCATGCGGCTTTTATTCGGGCTCCTCGAGTGAGTCGAGTGGGTCAAGATGTTCAGGTAACAGCTCATCATGGTGGGCAGGTTGTCGGTGTTCGGCAGGGCAATGTTATGGGTATTTCTTTTCACCCTGAACTTACGGGCGATACAACGATTCATCGTGAGCTGCTTAGCATGACGAATTTTAGATCATCATTCTGTTCTCTGTCTTAAACGTTGAAGCTGTCATATCTTGGTGTACGTATCGTAGATATGGGTTATGTTTAGTTTATGTTCAGTACTTTTACCTCCCGCTTACACGGTATTCTCTTTGCAATTGCGTTAACAGTGGGAGCTTATCTCATCACGTTTATTCCGGGGTTTCAGCTTGTTAGCGTTCTCCTGTTGGCGATTGTTCTCGGCATTTTGATGCGGAATGTGGGTCTTATCCCCGATTCTTGTTCAGCAGGTTTGACGTATTCGAGTAAAACGTTTTTGAGGGTTGGTGTTGTGCTCTTGGGGTTGCGCCTGGCAATTCCTGACATTCTTGAGCTAGGTTGGGGCGTGCTTTTTATCATTGCGGTCACGGTGCTGAGCACGTATCTGGTGACGTTGTGGTGCGGACGTTTGATGGGTGTTGCCCATAATTCTCGTATGCTTATTGCGACGGGTACAGCTATTTGTGGTGCTTCTGCGGTTGCTGGTATGTCTGCGGTGTTAGAGAAAAAAGATGATTCCGAAGAGGATGTGGAGTCTTCTGCGACTACTGCTATTGCTTGTGTAACACTGTTTGGAACATTTTTGATGTTTCTTATTCCGGCGTTAGCTGTTCAGTTTGGTCTTTCGTCCGAGCAGGCTGGGGTTTGGATTGGTACTTCTATCCATGAGGTGGGTCAGGTTGTTGCGGGTGCTGGGTTTATCGGTACGGATGTGGTGGCAACTGCTACGGTGACGAAGTTGGGTCGTGTGGTTCTTCTTGCTCCTTTGGTTGCTTATGTGGGGTATCGGCAGGGGCAAGAGAAAGCTCGTCGTGGGGTGTCGTCTCAGAAGCGGCCACCGTTGTTGCCACTTTTTGTGGTGGGTTTTCTTATTGCAGTATTTTTGCGTTCAGTATTGAGCTATATGGGGTTTGATGGTGTTCTTAGCAGCGTGTTGAGGGGTGCTGAGGTTCTGTCAACTGTGTTGATTACTGTTGCGATGGGTGCGATGGGCACTAATGTTCATCTTCGGAAGATTATGACGACGGGGTTGAGCGCTGTTGTTTTGGGTGCTGTTGCGAGTGTGGTTGCGGCTGTGGTGAGCCTTGTCTTGGTCTTAGTCATCATGTAGGTTTTCAAGCATCTTAGGTTCTCATGGGTGCCTACCGTGAGTAGTTGAGTGAAAATATACTTTCATTATTGCTGTTGGGCTGCTGTCGTAAAGTGGTAAGTATTTTTAATAGCTAGCCAAGCTATTGAGCATAGTATTGAGATGATAGCAACAACTAGGAAAACTGGTGTTCCACCAAATTTATCCATGATATATGCGGCAATAATTATTGTTATTGCATTGAAAATTAGTTCAACAGTATCTATGACGGAGAACCAAGCAGCAATTTTTCCTTGAGGCGCATTGAGCTGGATAAGAAGGGTCATCCCTCTCAACTGAAAGACACTACCGAACCCTAAGATAAATGCCCCAACCATAGCAATGCTTAGTGTTCCGTAGGATAGAGCAATGATGGCACCTCCTAAACCGGTGATAAAACATCCAATACCAAATAATTTGGAAATAGTATCTTTTGTAGATTTTCCAATAAAAAATGCCGCGATAAAAGATCCTAGAGCCATAGCTCCTAAAACTAAACCAGCAGAAGATGTGTCTAAGGTAAATTCGTGTACCAATAGCGCGAATAGGAGCAGTAGAACTGTGGATATGGCAACCGTAGCTAACGTGTCAATCACAAGGAAATATCTCCACGACGGTGACCTTAAAATGTAAGATAGCGTCTGCTGGAAACCGTTAGGAAGACTCGTACTCTCTGCTGGCTTTTCTTCTAAAGTTCCATCTAATTTTTCCTGCTGGTTATGCTCAGACTTTTCTGTTAAGTGTGCCTGCTGTCCAATAGTTACTCCCATCTGCTGGTTTTTGACCGTTGATAAGAAGAAAACAAGTAAGGTATAACTTAGCCCATAGAGTATTCCTACAATAATTAATGACTTAAATCCTGGGAAGTCGAAAATAATTGCGCCGGATATAACGGGTGCGGCGATAGATGATATAGACCGAACCGATGAATCAAGACCGGAAAATTGGATGAGACTTCTCTCGTCATCGCCGAAGACTTCGGGAAGTGCTGATTCGTGAGCAATTCCAACTAACTGATTAATAAAGTCGATAGCTCCAGCTAAAAGTACTATAAGAATAATGCTGGTAACACCAAATATGAGGTTAGATAGACCAGCAGTGATAAGCAGCAAAGAAGCTAATGAAGTAAATATTATGACTGCTTTTATGGGACCAATTGCGTCTATCTTTGACCCTAAAGTTGCTGATGCTACTGCTTCAGTAAGATATCCTGCAAAATATATCCAACCGATTGCTATAACGCTATCAGATATGTCCAGAGCGGTTTTAGCGAAGGACATATCGTAAGTTGATTCTGAAACTGAACCAATAAATCCTGAAAGTATAAAGATAGATATTAATATTATTTTTAATACTTTTTTACGGGATGACATCTCTTTACCTGCTCAAAAGATATTGAACATCCACTGTCAACGTCGAAATACACTTTGTGTGATTATTTATATTTTCAAAGTTCGTTGACAACAGAACCGCTCATGTGTGACGCAAGTCAATATATCATAAAGGTTCAAAATTAGTTCAAATATTTTTATTGCACATCCTACCGAACCCATATCTCAGTGCGAGCGCGTCGGCCAAGAGTCACGGCACGAGCACCCATGAAAACCGTAGAATACGCTAACCATAGAGCGATAAAGGCCGCACTCTGCCCCATGAGCGGGGTGAGGACGTCAACGAGTAGAAGTGACGGCACGTAGGCACCTAAAACAATGAGTGAAGCAATGCCAAGATAACGCATGTCTTCTGCGCCCATCAGCACCCCGTCTAGAACAAAAACATATGTGGCTAATGGTTGGGTGAGTCCCACAACTAATAAGGACAACACAAAAAGGTGTTGAACGTGCGGGTCAGAACTAAAAATCCAGCTACTGGTAAAACCGATGAGTGCACAGAAAATTCCTGTAATTACACCAAAATAAAGACTCCACCGCACCAAAGCATTTTTAAGATCAAGAACAGCGTTCTTTCCTTGTGCCGTGTTGAGGTTCTGCGCACCCAGTTCTTTACCTAAAAGAGCCTGTGCAGCGATAGCCAAAGAGTCGAGCGCAAAAGCAAGAAAGCTAAAAAAGCTCATGGTGAGCTGATAGGTTGCAAGAGCTGTCTGCCCTTGATGTGTGGCAACAATAACCGTACCGAGTAACGCCACTCGCATAGAAAGCGAGCGCAACATGAGCCATGAGCCGAGAGCAAATACGTGGCGAAGCCCCGAAAGTTCGGGTGCAAGTTGCACACCGTATCGGGTGATACCCCGCCACAAACTCACACTGAGGACAGCGAACATGCCCCATTGTACGGTGGCGGTAGCAATAGCAGAGCCGGCAAGTCCCCACCCCAGAAGGTAAATCATCACCCAGTCGAGGACGATGTTCACAATCGCGCCGACGGTGGCAACATAGAGCGGGGTTTTTGTGTCTTGTAAACCTCGTAGCACCCCTACGATGGCGAGTACACCGAGCATGGCGGGCAGTCCAAGTAGTGAGGGGTGTAAGTATTCTTGGGCGTTGATGGTGGTGACGGTGTCTGCTCCTAATGCGGTGAAGAGCTGTTGAGAGAAAACCCACCCTAAGATGCCAAGTAGTACCCCTAGTCCGAGGGCGACCCAGAGCGCGTTTCGTCCTACAGCGTAGGCTTGAGCGAGATTATTTTTTCCGTAGGCTCGGGCAACTGCTGGTGTTGTGGAGTATGAGAGGAACACCATTAGCCCTATGACTGTTTGGATGATGGTCGAGCCGAGGGTGAGTCCTGCTAGTTTGTCGGTGCCGAGGTGTCCGATCATGGCAGAGTCAGCCATGACGAAGAGCGGTTCAGCGACGAGTGCGCCAAAGGCTGGTATTGCTAAGTGAAGGATTTGTCGGTGCAAGGTATTGGAGGGTGCAGGGCGGGTAGCTGACATAATCTTTACTCTACTTGTGTGGGGCAGGTGTTTAGAGGTTGAAACGGCGTATGACGTCGTCTCCGTAGATGTCTTGGGTGAGGTAGAATTTGCGTTCTCCGACGATACGGAAACCGTATTTTTCGTAGAATTTGTTGGCACGTATGTTGAGTTTTGCGGTGCCGAGCCATAGTGTTGTGAATCCTGCTTGTCGCGCTTGTTCGCAGACGGCATCCATCATTTTTTGGGCTGTTCCGTTGCCGCGTACGGATGGGTCTAGATAGAACTTGCTTAAGCATGCTGCTTCTGCAACGATTTCGGGGTTTTCGGCGGTGTTGGTGCAGAGGACGGTGTACCCGACAGGTTGTTTGTTCTTTTCGAGGATGCCTACTTGGTAGTGTTCTGAACGGATGTATTCTTCAAAGATTTTTTGTGAGAGTTTTTCGTTGATGAAGGTTTGTACTGCTTCTTGGGGGATGTAGGACGGTGTTGCGTCAGGGAACATCTTTTGTGCGAAGGTGTGCAGTATGGGTGCGTCGTTGAGGTTTGCTAACCGGTAGTTTGGGGTTTCTTCATGTATCACTCGCTCTATCCTAGTGGCAGGGGTGAGTCGACGGAAGAGAGCTTTTCCTCTCTATAGGTTGAGTATCAGATTTTAAGATTTTTCGTATCCTCGAAGTTTGTTGAGTTCACGACGTTGAGCTTTTGTTGGGCGCCCCGCGCCAGGTTCACGGCGGGGAACACCGCCACGCAATAAATATGATGGGTATGGTTCGGATAAGTCCTCGTAACAGGTTACCGCGATAGGTGCGCCTACTCGACGAGAAATGGTACGAATAACTTTCAGGACCTTCTCATATCCGGGGTATCGTACACGTATCACGTCTCCCGGTTTTACTGTTCGCGAGGGTTTAACAGCGCTATCGTCGATACGTACGTGCCCTGCTTTACATTCACTCTGCGCTAAGGATCGTGTTTTAAAGATACGTACAGACCACAACCACACATCAACCCGAACTGGTGGATTATGTTGATGAGATGAGCTGAGGTTGTCCTGACTCATTTTCTGTGCCTTTCCTCAAAACAAATATGATTCTCTTAGCATACCCAGCTAAGCTGAAGATATGACTACCGCCCTCTCCCTCCCACCATGCTCGCATGAGGAGATTCTTTCTACTATCCGTTTCCCTGTTCTTCCACCAGAGTCTTGTTCTCAGAATGTTGAGGGGGAAACTTATGGGACGGCTACACGTACCCGTGGATGGGTTGGTGTTGAGGTGCCAGGGCAGTGGGGGCGAGATATCCTCAAAGGGGGCAGTGTTCATTCTGCACTTGCTCGAAGAATTGCGCGTAAGGTTAAAAAACTTCGCGGATATAAGCTGTTGTTTATTAGGGAGCCGGTTTCACGTGGAAGTCAATCTCAGCAGAAGCGTCAAATACACCGCATTTTTATTGTTAATAGTGCACAGGGGAAGCAGCGCACGTACCGTTTTGAGGTTCCTCATTTAGAGAAGATGCTCTCTCTTCCGTTGCACTCACCGCAGAAGATTAAGGGTGTTGAGAAGGTTCCTCATAGTCTCATATTTTTGTGTACTCATGGTAAGCGTGATCGGTGTTGCGCGTTAGCAGGACGGCCTATTGCACAGTATCTCAAGCAGGTTCGCCCTCCGGAGACGGTTTGGGAGTGTTCGCATATTGGTGGGCATCGTTTAGCTCCCACCGGTGTGGTGTTGCCTGCTGGTTATATGTATGGTCGGTTGACTCCTGCTACTGCTCTTATGGCGGTGGTGTCTTTAGAGGAGTATCAGGTTCCATCGTTGGCTGGTATTCGTGGTTGTTCTTCTCTTGCGGCGGTTCATCAGGTGGCAGAGGTTGCTGTTCGTGAGTATCTTGCTCAGGGTGGAGAAGAGCCTACTATTTCTCAGCTGTCGTTTTCTTCTGTTAAAAGTGAGAAGTCCTCAAAGAAAAAGAAGAGTCTTAAGAAGTCTCGAGAGTATCGGCAGTTGAAGAAGAAGTATGCGCGGTTGCGTAAGAGTCGACTGTGGCGTGAGCAGAAGGCGCGGGCGAAGGTTCTACGCAAAAAGTTGTCTTATGGTCAGGCATGTGTTGAAGAGCTGGTAGAGCTCAATGAGCTTAATCGGCGGTATCGTGAGGTTAAAGAGCAGTACCGTCGTGAGAAGTATGCGTTGCTTCATGGTGGGCAGGATACTGGGTCTTCTCAAGTTTTTTCGTCCGCGCATAAGGGTGTTCAGCGCTCTATTGTTCGCCATGAGGATGGTCGTTCGTGGGTTGTTGTCACAGCTAAAACGAAGACTGCTCCGGCACGTGAGTCTTGCGGTAAGGGAGAAAAACCGCTTTCAACGTTTAAGGTTCTCTCGGTGGAGAAGGTGTCTCATCGTTAGTCAGTTGCTGGTAAGTTTTCAGGTGTGGTTCTGAAGATTGCAGTTTTTCTTGTTAAAGTGTTGTCCCCGTAGCATGCGCGCTACGGGGACAACACTTTTAGAGTGTAGGAATGTTTTAGATTGAGCGGATACCTTCAACCAGAATATCTAATGCCTGTTCAAGGAGATTTTCTGGGATGGTTAGAGGAGGTAATAGGCGTACAACGTTGCCATATGTTCCGCAGGTGAGGATAAGCACTCCGCGTTCTAGGCAGTAGCTTGCAATATCTCGTGCTGCTTGCGGGTGTGGTTCTTGTGAGTTGGTGTCGAGAACGAACTCTAGTGCCATCATGGCGCCGCGTCCACGTACTTGACCAAGAATAGGCAGTTCGTGGACGAGTGGTTCAAGTTTTTGGCGGATGAGTTGTTCAATACGTAACGCGCGTTCGTTGAGGTTCCACTCTTGCATGGTTTTAATAGTGGCGAGAGCTGAGGCGCAGGCGACAGGGTTTCCGCCATAGGTGCCGCCGAGTCCGCCTGGTTGCACTTTTTCGAAGAGTTCAGCTCGTCCGGTAACGGCTGATAATGGCATACCACCGGCAATGCCTTTTGCGGTGGTGATGAGGTCTGGTTCGATGTCTTCATATTCGCTGGCGAACCATCGTCCGGTACGGCAGAATCCGGCTTGTACTTCGTCGGCGATGAAGACGATGTCTTTGCTCTTTGCCCATTGTGCGATGTTAGAGAGGAATCCTTCTGCGGGGACGATGAATCCGCCTTCACCTTGAATGGGTTCGATGAGCACGGCGGCGATGTATTCTGCTCCGACTTGTTTTTCGATGATGTCGATAGCTCGTTGTGCCGCTTGTGTGCCGGTGAGTTCTTCACCGTCACGGTAGGGGTAGCTCATGGGAACACGGTAGATTTCTGGTGCGAATGGGCCAAAGCCTTTTTTGTAGGGGGTGGCTTTTGCGGTGAGTGCCATGGTGAGGTTGGTTCGCCCGTGGTATGCGTGGTCGAAAACGATGATGGCGTTACGTCCGGTTGCTGCGCGCGCGATTTTTACGGCGTTTTCTACGGCTTCTGCGCCGGAGTTGAAGAGGACGGATCGTTTAGGGAAGTTACCGGGGGTGAGTTCGTTGAGTTTTTCTGCTACCGCAATATATCCCTCGTAGGGGGTGACCATAAAACAGGTGTGGGTGAAATGTTCGCTGGCTTCTTGGATGGCTTTGACTACTCGTGGGGCGCTTGCGCCTACGGAGGTCACGGCGATGCCTGAGCCGAGGTCTACGAAGGAGTTTCCGTCGACGTCGAGGATTACTCCGCCGTCTGCGTCTTGTGCGTAGATGGGTGCGGTGGAGGCGACTCCGGCGGGTACGGCGTCTGCGCGTCGTTGTGCTAGTTGTTGTGAGTGTTCACCGGGGAAGGTGCCGTTGAGTTTGATTTCTTGTGGTAGGCGGTAGGTTATGTTTGTCATTGATGTACTTTCTCTTAGAGGAAGCAACCGAGAAGAGTTGACGTTTCACGTGAAACGTTTGGGGCTCTTCTCGGCAGCTTTTGTGTTCAGTCACTTCACAAGCAGGAGCTAAAGACTCCCGCCGTAGAGGAATTACACGCTCATATCACTCATCACGTGTTTGACGCGGGTGTACTCTTCTACTGAATACAGGGAGAGGTCTTTGCCGTATCCAGAGAGTTTGTATCCTCCATGTGGCATTTCTGCGGTGAGCATGACGTGAGTGTTAATCCATACAGCACCAAAATCCAGGTCACGAGACATGCGCATGGCAACACCATGGTTGTTTGTCCACACAGAAGAGGCCAAGGCATACGAGACGTCATTAGCTAGTTCTAGAGCTTCTGCCTCATCACTGAAAGGTTGCACAGTCAGAACCGGAGCAAATGTTTCTTCTTGGACGATAGGATCTTGCTGTTTGACGTTACTAATCACCGTGGGGGCGATGAAGTATCCGCGTTCAGTGCAACGAACACCGCCCGTATCAACAACCGCGTGCTCAGGAAGGTTCTCTAGCTTCTGCATAACCGTCTTGAAATGGTTGACGTTATTGAGCGGGCCATAATAGTTCTTTGAGTCGTCTGCGTCTCCGGTCGTAATCTTTTCGGCTTCTTGCACCAGCAGTGCACGGAATTGTTCGTAGACAGACTCTTCAACAAGAACACGAGTAATAGCAGTGCAGTCTTGACCAGCATTAAAGTACCCGAATTCGGTGAGCATACGAGCTGCGCGAGGTAAATCTGCATCAGCGAAAACAATGGCGGGAGCTTTACCACCAAGTTCAAGGTGTGCACGTTTGAGGTCTTTTGCGGCGCTTGCGGCGACTGCTTGGCCTGCACGCACTGAACCGGTAATAGAGACCATGGACGGGGTGGGGTGTTCTACCATCTGAGCCCCAACACTTGCGTCTCCTAAGAGTACATTCACCACGCCGGCAGGGAAAATATTCTGAATGAGCTGGGCCAGCACCAGAGTGGATTCTGGGGTAGTGTCCGAGGGTTTAAGAACAACGGTATTACCGGCCGCCAAAGCTGGCCCCAGTTTCCACACGGCCATTAGGAGCGGGTAGTTCCATGGGGCGACTTGGGCAACAACACCTACGGGTTCACGGCGAACATAGGAGGTATGGTCGGCCATGTATTCGTAGGCTGCTTTGCCTTCAAGGGTGCGTGCGCAACCAGCAAAGAAGCGCATTTGGTCTGCACCGGCGAGAACTTCTTCGTTGCGGATGATTTCTCGTGGCTGACCGGTATTGCGGTGTTGCGCTTCAACCAGTTTGTCGGCGTTTTCTTCCATGGCTGTTGCCAGCTCAAGGAGGTATTTTTGTCGTTGTGATGGGGTGGTTCGTCGCCAACTAGTGAAGGCTTCACGAGCGGCGCTCATGGCAGCTTCGATCTCTTCTGCTGTTGCAATAGGTGATTGTGCGACGGTTTCTTCGGTTGCGGGGTTAACGATATCGAGTGTCTCGACTGAAAGAGAGTCGATAAATTCTCCGTTAATGAAGTGTTGTAGGCGTTTCATGGGGTGAACCCTTCATTGTGTCTTGGGGTGACGTACATTACTTACAGCATATCTTCTAAAGAGCGTAGGGGTCTTTAACTCCGATATATTGCGTGTAGGTGTATTCATCGATGCCTTCTGCGGCTCCTTCACGACCTAAACCAGAATGTTTAACTCCGCCAAAGGGTGCAGCCGCGTTAGAGATAACCCCAGCATTCCAACCCACCAAACCAAATTCTAGGTGGTCAGCGGCACGCAGTTGACGCTGATAATCCTTAGTGTAAACGTAGGAGGCAAGCCCGTATTCGGTGTTATTAGCCATGCGGTAAGCTTCATATTCATCGCTAAAGGTCATAATGGGTGCAATAGGCCCAAAGATTTCTTCACGAATCACAGATGCTTCTGCTGGAACGTTAGCTAACACGGTTGGTTCAAAGAAATATCCTGCACCATCTATTGCGTGACCGCCCACAACGATACGAGCACCGTGAGCTACCGCGTCAGCAACTTTTTCGCTCATCTGTTCTTGTGCTTTCTTTTCAATGAGAGGACCGCAAGTAACCCCTTCATCCATGCCGTTGCCGACTTTCATCTGACGGATTTTTTCGGCAAATTTTTCAGTGAATTCTTCAGCAACTGATTCGTGCACAATAAAACGGTTTGCAGCGGTGCAGGCTTGACCCATGTTTCGCATCTTTGCGCCCATTGCGCCGTTGACGGCGTCATCAATATCAGCATCGTCAAAGACGATAAATGGCGCGTTTCCGCCGAGTTCCATGGAGGTGCGCAGAACATTTGCGGAAGCTTGTTCGAGGAGTTTTTTGCCGACTTCTGTTGATCCAGTAAAGGACACTTTACGCAGTCGAGAATCAGCAAGCAGGGGTGCGCTAATAGCAGATGCTGAGGCTGAGGGTACGACGTTGAGTACTCCGTGAGGGAGTCCAGCATCGAGCATTGTTTGCGCAAAGTATTGTGCGGTCAAAGGGGTGAGTCGTGCTGGCTTGAGAATCATGGTGCAGCCAGCGGCGATAGCTGGGGCGACTTTGCGTGTTGCCATAGCAAGAGGAAAATTCCATGGGGTGATGAGCAAGCACGGACCAACAGGTTTGCGGGAGGTGAGGATACGGTTTGTTCCTTCGGGTGTGTTAACGTATCGCCCGTAGTTGCGAACGGTTTCTTCAGAGAACCAGCGAAGAAACTCAGCACCGTATTTTACTTCTCCGTGAGCTTCTGCAAGCGGTTTACCCATTTCAAGTGTCATAAGTTGCGCAAAGTCTTCAGCGCGTTCTGTGACGAGCTCGTAGGCGCGACGAAGAATTTCAGCTCGTTCACGTGCAGGAGTTTCAACCCACCCCTTGTTTTTATATGCGGCGTCTAACGCTTCAGTAGCGTCTTGAGAAGTTGCTGAGGCAATAGTTGCTAGTTTTTCTTCAGTTGCAGGGTTGAACACGTCAAAGGTTTCTCCGGTGGAGCTTTCTTTCCACTGGTCGCCAATGAGCAAACCGGTGGGTACTTTGTTGATGAGTTCGGTAATTGCGGTGTTCACGTTAGTCCTTTTCTCCATGTTCTTCGTTGAATGTTGGAATGATAGGGGGAAGATGATGATTCTTCTATCACACCCCAACCTAATGCGTTAAGGCAATTTTGGCGAGGTTTTATTATTTTTGCTACCGTTATCACGATATTAATGGCTTTTGTTGAAGGTATTTTTAATCTTCCTATCGCAAGAGTCTGTACACAATGCGACGGTATGAGAAAATGACCCCATGAGTTTGAATAGCTCCCCCACAAACACTGTAGATTTATCGGCTCTGACCTCACTTCTAGAGAATTACTCACAGCAGGCACAAGAGCCTATTCACGCGCACCTTCATAGCTCTCGCGGTGAAATAGTTGAACTTTCATTGACGAACGACGGCGGAAATATCATTATTGACGCCACACTCACGCAGAACTTTCTTGTGACTGCTCAAGAGTTGCGAAATAGTGGTGTTATTCCCCCTAACGCTACGATTAGTATCGACACCTCTGCTTCTCACAACAACTCTGATGTTGAGACTGTTAAGTCTGACCCCGGAGATTTAGATTCTGTCCCAACCACGAAGAATGACGGTTTAGCCCTTCATCGTGCATTGACACGTTTGGGACATAGCAAGGGTTATTCACCGTCAGATATTGATTACATCATCAAAAAACGTGGGGGTATTACTCTGCCGGAGCTACGTTTTTATCGTTCGACGGTGCGTGATGGAAAAATTGCGGACGGACCCCACGGGGATATCCTTGCATCACATATTGAAGAAGATTTTGGTACGAGCGACCTTGCAGATGCTCAGCTTCCACGTATTCCAGCGCAACCGAGCGATATTGTACAGCCGTTGTTATCTCATCGGCTGTGGGTAGAAATTGCCCATGATACAGATACTCTTTATGCGGTAGATCTTGCCCCTGGGGCCTCTGGCGCAAAGGGACAGGTTATTAGCCGTGACCCGCGTATTGCAGAGCCGCCTCGTCTTCTTGCTCGTTCGTTCTCAGATTTTGTGACTGGCAACTGGGTCAGCGAAGAGGAGCGCGGTAAGAGTTGGGGCGTATCGGTTGGTTCTTCTTCTGTTCAGTGGACGAGCTCTACCACTGTCAAAGAAGATGACAGCACGCACGAGAGTCAACCACAGCAGGAGCAGGCTGTTCCAGCAGTGACGATGGATTCTCTTACAGAGCCTGCATCTTCTCAGGTTCTTTCAGATGATTTCCTACCTGCTGAAGAGTCTGCTGCTTCTGAGCAAGTTACGATATCTTATCGTTCGCAGGTTGATGAATTTTTACGGCATACCAAGCAGAATGAGCAAAAATCTCAGGAAGAGTTTGCTCAAGATTTTGCAACTCATGCTTTTGGCGATACCGAAGAATCTTCTGCTGTTGAGACAGAGGCGTCATCATCATCTTCAGATGAGTCACTTCCTGTTTCTACTCAGGAGAAGAATCTTGAGGCAGAGCGTGATGAGCCGAAGAGACGTCATTTTGCAGAGTCTGAACCGGAGAGTGTTCTTAAAGCTGCGGTTAAAAAGTTTTTCCTCGGTTAGGTCACGGGTTTTATCGTGGCTTAGTGTAGCCGATGTGCTCTCCGCTGGAGACCTCACGTACGTCATTGTTGGTGATGTTCACGCCGAAATTCTTCATGTTGGTGACCATGACCATGACTTCTGGCAGTGGTGTCGAGGCGTATTCTTTTTCTCTGCTGATGCGCAGTAGGGGTTCTCCGGCGGTAATCTGAGTTCCTGTTTCGACTAACGCTTTGAGCCCGTAGTGGTTTCGTTGGGCGACGTCTACTCCAATGTGTATGAGCACTTCTGCCCCTTGCGGTGTGCAGATGGCGCATGCTTGGAGGGTGTTTTGAATGAGAACGATACGTCCACTCACGGGTGCGTTGATGGTTTTTTCTGTCGCTTCTACGGCGTAGCCTTCTCCTAGTAGCCCGCTGGAGAATACTGGGTCTCCGACAAGGTTTAGTGGCTTATATGTTCCTTGTACTGGCGAGAAGAGTTCTTCTGGCGTATATGATGCGGTTGAGAGCGTGGCTGTTCGCTTTTTTCGTCTGAATCCAAACATCGTTCTCCTTTGGACGTATGTTGTTTCTCTACACACCATGAGAGTAACCTGGAACACTCTTGAGTGGTATTTAGCCACTCATAGATACAGAAATTTTACGCGTTCTTAGCTTGTCTCGACATTGTTATATACAAAGTATCTTCTGCACGGGTAACGTTGATACGAGTTCTATCATGATGAGGAGAATTGTGGCTGATACTGTACAAAATGCTGAACTTGAGGTGTTTATTCCCGCTCCGGGAGAGAATCCTGACGACCCGCAAGATATAGAACGTGAGGAGTTTCTTAGGATAGCTCAGCAACTCCTTGATGAAGGTTTAGATATTGTTGTTTATTCAACAGATTCTTATCCGAGCGCTTTTACGCAGTGCGTTCCGGTAGCTGATCAGATTGAGATATCGGGCACCGACGTGCTTCCTATTTTGTTGGTTGATGGCGAAGTGAAAGTTTCTTACCACTATCCTGATGCTGAACAGTTACAGCGTTTTTCGCGCGCTCGTAGTGTGCAACAGAAAAAGGTGTCGGCGACTGCTGCCGGTTGTGGCCCTGTCGCCGCAGAGTCGGCTCCCCCTGCAAAGCCTTCGGCTCCGGCAGGTTTTGCTGCAACGTTAGCGGGTCTTTCTCAGAATCCTTCTGGGGCACCGGATATTGGTCAGCGTCAGAACCTGATGGAGCCTGTGGAGAATCAGGATGAGTTTTCAAACGAAGAATTATCTGAGGTAGAGCGTCGACTCTCTGGTGCGCCAGCTTCTGGGGGTTGTGGTTGCGGTGGTTGTGGTTGCGGATAACTGCCTGCGTGTTCATATCGCCTAAACTAAAGTATTGAGAATTATTAGTGTGTTCTTCGGCAGTGATGTTGAAGTTCTGTATGGTCTTTGAAAGGACGCTCCTATGACAAGCACTCCTCATATCAACCCTCAGGGTGTTCCTATTGCAAAAACTGTTCTTTTGCCGGGGGATCCTCTTCGTGCGCAGTTTATCGCGGAGAATTATCTGAGCGATGTTCAGCAGTTTAATACTGTTCGTAACATGTTTGGGTTTACAGGAATGTTTAATGGTCAGCAGGTTTCTGTGATGGGCTCTGGCATGGGTATTCCTTCTGCAAGTCTTTATGCTTATGAGCTGATTCATACGTTCGGTGTTGAGCGCCTGATTCGTATTGGTTCTTGTGGTGGCATGCAAGATCAGCTTGAACTATTCGATATTGTGGTTGCGGCTTCAGCTTCTACAGATTCTCATTTCATGCATCAGTACAAGCTTCCTGGTACTTTTGCCCCAACTGCTTCGTGGAGTCTGCTTTCTGCTGTGGCGCAGGAAGCTGAGTCTCAGGGTATTCAGTTGCATGTGGGTAATGTTTTGTCTTCTGATGTGTTTTATCGTCATGATCCTTCTGATGCTCAACGCTGGGCTCAGATGGGTGTTCTTGCGGTTGAGATGGAGACTGCTGGTATTTATTCTGTTGCGGCACATGCTGGTGTTGAGGCGTTGGCTTTGTTCACGGTTTCTGATCATTTGTTTAAGGGTGAAGAGACCACCAGTGAGCAGCGTCAGAAGAGCTTTACTCAGATGATGGAGCTTGTTCTTCCGGTTGCTGCACGTTAAGGGACACTGGCGTTTATGATGTCTGATTTTGCGCGAGTGGAGCATCGCCCATCGCTTGTTCTTGCTGGTTTACGTGAGACGATTGATCCTGCTGTTGGCAATGCTGATGTGTGGGAGCGTGTTTTGAATACGGTTAAGCTGGCTGGTTTTAGTACTGAGGGTACTCAGCAGGTTGCCATTATTTTTGGTGCTAATATGCGTCAAGAGTTTGATTATATGGCTGGTTTGGTGGTGAATTCTCGGGATAACGCGCAGGCTTTGGGTTTGAATGCAGCAGAGGTTCCTGCTGGTGATTATGCCATTGTTGATGTTCGTGGCCCTGCCCCGTTAGCGTCTATGACGGGTTTGGATTATCTTTTGGGTACGTTTTTGCCTGAGAGAGCTTTGACGGCGTCTGGTCCTGCAATGGAGGTGTATGGTCCTGGGGATACTAGTTCTGAGGATTATATGATGCAGGTTTGGGTTCCTGTTAAGGCACTTTGAGAGGGTAGTTCTTCTCGTGTTTTGGTATAGAAGGTCGCTTCACTGTTTGGTGGAGCGACCTTTTTCGTATGGTGTTTGTTTGGCATGAGTGTTTTTTCAGTTCTGGTGTGCACAGTGCAAGTTGGGTACCACGTTCTGGGGCTGAGATGTATGGGGCAGGTGGAAATGTTCTGCTAGCCAGATGGTTTATGCGGGGTTTTCTAGGAGTTCTATTGTGGTAAACGGTAGGGGTTCTTGTTTTTTCGGGTGGGGTATCGGGAGTGAGGTTTTTTGCAAGTTTTTCCAGTCTTTAACGCAAAATAAAGAAACTTTGTAACTATGTCAGTACAAACATTGACATTTGGGTGTGTGATGGGGCACGCTATAACTAACAGCTTTTCGGCGAGGACGCCAAACCCATACGACCCCACTAAGGAAAGATTTCATGTACGACCTTCTCACCATGGGCCGCATCAGCGTTGACGTATACCCTAACGACATTGGAGTCGGACTAGAAGACGTCACATCATTCGGTAAATACCTCGGTGGCTCCCCTGCAAACGTAGCGGTAGCAGCTGCCCGTTACGGACATAAAACTTCGGTCATTACCCGCGTTGGCAATGACCCTTTCGGCACTTTTCTTCGCCGTGAACTCAAAAAATACGGTGTAGACGAAGCTCATGTTTCAACTGATCCTCAGCTACAAACATGCGTAACTTTCTGCGCTATCAAGCCGCCAGAAGATTTCCCTCTATACTTCTACGGCCGCTTCCCCACCGCACCAGATTTACAGCTCACCGAAGCAGACATCAACAAAGAAGCTGTCAAAGAGAGCCGTATCTTCTGGAGCACTCTAACAGGAATGTGCCAAGAACCAGCTCGTAGCGCGCAACTTGCAGCACATGAGGCACGCCCCCGTGATCTCCTCTCCGACGAACAACACACCATCCTCGATTTAGATTACCGCCCCATGTTCTGGGAGAACATTGAGCAGGCACAACAAGCTGCTCAACAGCTTCTCTCCTATGCAACTATCGCGATCGGAAACCGTGAAGAATGCGCCGTAGCAGTTGGAGACGGCACCCCAGATGAACAAGCAGACCGACTCCTTGAAGCAGGCGTCAAACTTGCTGTCGTGAAGATGGGTGCCAACGGTGTTCTTGCAAAGACCACAACCAGCCGTGTGGTATGCGCACCAACACCAGTTGAAACAGCTAATGGTCTTGGTGCTGGAGACTCTTTCGGCGGAGCTTTTGTGCACGGCGTACTCTCTGACTGGGAACTCGATAAGGTACTCGACTTTGCCAATGGTGCAGGCGCTATCGTCGCATCACAAATTGCATGTTCGGATGCTATGCCTACCGAATCTGAAGTACAAGAGTTCCTCGCTCAGTATGGGCGCAACTTCTAAGCACCGCACGAGCCAAATTTTTCAGGAGATTACAATGTCCCATTCTCATGATGAAGAGCGTGACCCTAGACGATATGAGCATCTCACGCGTATCCGTCTAGAGGATCCTCAAGCTATTCAACGTGCAGCCGACAACCGTGTTCGCCACGAAGGCCCACGTTATGGAAAACAAAACTTTATCGTCGCTGCAGATCACCCTGCACGCGGAGCAAACCGCGTCAAAGATCGTGCAATGGCGATGGCAGATCGTCGTGATCTTCTTGACCGCCTACAAATTGCACTCAAAAACCCAGCGGTGGACGGTGTTCTCGCGTCTCCCGACATTCTCGACGACTTGCTCCTTTTAGGTGCTCTTGACGGAAAGCTCGTCTTCGGGTCGATGAACCGTGGTGGTATTAGTGGGCTTGTCAACGAAATGGACGACCGCTTCACCGGACACACTGCCGAATATCTCAAGCGTATTGGCGCTGACGGCGGCAAAATGCTCACCCGCATTCACTACGGTGATGAGAACACTGTAGCTACCCTAGAGGCTTGCGCTCAGGCAGTTAATGCTTTAGCAGAACAAGAACTCTACGCGATGGTTGAGCCTTTTATCTCAGAAACTCATAACGGCGCTATTCGTAACAATCTCTCTGCTGATGCTGTCATTACCTCTATCGGTATTGCTGAAGCTCTTGGAACTAACACCGCTTATACGTGGATGAAACTTCCTGTTGTTGAGGAGATGGAACGAGTCATGGCAGCTACGACGATGCCGACTGTTCTTCTGGGTGGAGATCCTTCTGGTTCTCCCGAAGAGGTATTCTCTAGCTGGGAAAATGCGTTGAAGCTCCCTGGTGTTCAGGGTCTTACGGTAGGGCGTACCTTGCTATACCCTGCAGATGGCAATGTTGCTGGTGCTGTTGAAACAGCCGCTTCACTTCTACATCACACCATCACCGATTAATCTTCTTTCATTCACCTTTTGACGTATAAGGACACAAATTATGGGTTTTCAAAAACTCTCTGTAGCTCAGACTGTGGTGAAGTTCTTAGCGAACCAGTACACCGTAGACACCATTGATGGGCAGGAATACTGTGAGCGCACTATTCCTGGTATTTTCGGTATTTTTGGGCACGGCAATGTTGCCGGCATGGGGCAGGCTCTTCGCCAGTATCAGGAATTAGATCCTTCCTTGATGCCGTACTATCAGGGTCGTAATGAGCAAGCTCAGGTAGACCAAGCTGTTGGGTATGCTCGCCATACTCGTCGTCGTGCAACCTACGCGGTTACCACGTCGATTGGCCCTGGTGCTTCAAACATGGTTACGGGTGCGGCTCTTGCGACAACGAACCGTCTTCCGGCGTTGCTTTTCCCGTCTGACCAGTTCGCTACTCGTGTTCCGGATCCTGTTCTTCAGCAGCTAGAACGTTTTGACGCAGCAGATGTGACGGTTAATGATATTTTCCGTCCTGTAAGCCGCTATTTTGATCGTGTATGGCGTCCGGAGCAGGTTTTCTCTGCACTTTTGAACGGTATGCGTGTTTTGACTGACCCCGTGGATACAGGTGCAGTGACGATTGCTTTGCCTCAGGATGTTCAGGCAGAAGAAATTCTTGTTCCTGATGAATTCCTTGCTCCTCGCCATTGGCGAATCCGTCGCCCTGAGCCAGAAGATGTTGATATTCAAGCAGCGATGAGTGTTATTCGCGAAGCGAAGAAACCTGTCATTGTTGCTGGTGGTGGCGTACATTATGCGTTTGCTCAAAATGAGCTACGTCAGTTTGCAGAAGCAACAGGCATTCCTGTCACATACACTCAGGCTGCTGTTGGTGTGATGGATTGGGATCATCCTTTGTGCTTGGGTGCTGTTGGTTCCACTGGTTCTACGGCATCTAATGCTCTTGTTCGTGATGCTGATGTGATTATTGGTATTGGTACTCGTTACGAAGATTTCACGACGGCTTCTCGTACGGCATTCCAAAATCCTGATGTTAAGTTTGTCAATATCAACGTTGCAGCATTTGATGCGTATAAGCACAGTGGTGTTGTTGCGATGGTTGCTGATGCGAAGAAGGCTCTTATTAAGCTCAATGACGCATTGAGCGGTTTCAAAGTTTCTTCTGCTGTTACTGAGGAAGTTGCTTCAGAAAAGGCTCGTTGGAATGGCATTGTTGATGATGCTTTTGCTGAGCGTTATCGTCCGTTGATGAGCCAAAACGAAATTATTGGTGCTGTCAATGAGGCAATGGACGACCGCGATGTTGTGGTGTGTGCAGCGGGTTCATTACCTGGTGACCTCCACAAGATGTGGCGAGTTAAGGACGCTTATGGTTACCACGTTGAATACGCGTATTCATGTATGGGCTATGAGATTCCTGGCGGTTTGGGTGTGAAGCGTGCGTCGTTAGATACCCAAGATGGTCGTGATGTTGTGGTGATGGTTGGCGATGGTTCTTATCTGATGATGAACACTGAGTTGGTCACTGCGGTAGCAGAAGGTATCAAACTGATTGTTGTTTTGATTCAAAATCATGGTTATGCCTCTATTGGTGCGCTCTCTGAGTCTGTTGGTTCTCAGCGTTTTGGCACGAAGTACCGCACCTTGGATAAAGAGACTCACAGTTTTGATCATGGCGATACTTTGCCTATTGATTTGGCAGCGAATGCTCAGTCTTTGGGTGCGAAGGTTATTCGTGTTGAACCGGGTGAGGATGTTCGTGAGCGTTTGCAAGATGCTGTGGCTCAGGCGAAAGCAGCACCAGAAGGTTCTGGACCGATTGTTATTCATGTTGAGTCTGATCCGATGATTGATGCGCCGTCTTCTGAATCGTGGTGGGATGTGCCTATTACGGGTGTGAGTGAGCTTTCTTCTACTCAGAATGCTTATGAGACCTATCGTGAGAAGAAGGCCATGCAGCGTCCTCTTCTTGGACCTTAAGTTTTAGTTGTCGTGTGTGCTGTGGCGCATGAGTGTTACAGCACGCATTATCCCGATATTTTTCTATCTCTATACAAGGAGTAAATATGTCATACGAAGTTCTACACTTCATCAACGGCGAAGAAGTACCTAGTTCTGGTTCTGCTCGTCAGGAAATTTTTAACCCTGCTACCGGAGATGTTCTAGGGTCTTTGCACCTTGGTTCTCAGGACGAGCTTGAGAAGGCTGTTGCTGCTGCGAAGACTGCTGCGAAGGGCTGGTCTGAGCTATCTTTGGCGAAGCGCACTGCTGTTCTTTTCCGTTTCCGTGAGCTTCTTGTAGAGCGCACTGGAGAGTTAGCAGAACTTGTTGTTTCAGAACACGGTAAGGTTCTTTCTGATGCTCGCGGTGAGATTGCTCGTGGTCAGGAAATCGTTGAGTATGCTTGCGGTATTACCAACCTTGTAAGTGGTCGTTTCACTCCTCAGGCCGCAACTGGTATTGATGCGTATTCTGTTCGTGAGCCTTTGGGCGTTGTTGCTGGTATTACTCCGTTCAACTTCCCTGTCATGATTCAGTTGTGGATGGCACCTTTGGCTATTGCTGCTGGTAACGCTTTCATTTTGAAGCCTTCTGAGCGTGACCCCTCTGCTGCAAACTTCATGGCAAAGTTGTGGAAGGAAGCTGGTCTTCCTGATGGCGTTTTCAACGTTTTGCACGGTGGTAAAGAGACCGTTGACGGTCTTTTGACTCATCCTGATGTTGATGGCATTTCGTTTGTTGGTTCTACTCCTATTGCTCGTTATGTTCATGAGACTGGTACGAAGCACGGCAAACGTGTTCAGGCTCTTGGCGGAGCGAAGAACCATGCGTTGATTATGCCTGATGCTGATATGGATGTTGTTGCTGAGCACCTTAACGCTGCAGCTTTTGGTGCAGCGGGTCAGCGTTGCATGGCTATTTCTGTTGCTGTTGCTGTGGGAGAAGCCGCTGAGAAGACCATCGAGAAGGTGACCGCTTTAGCTCGTAACATCAAGGTTTCTAACGGTATGGATAAGGACGCTGATATGGGTCCTTTGATTACTCCGCAGTCTTGTGAGCGTGTTCAGCGCATTATTACTGAGGCTGAGAAGGCTGGCGCTACCGTTGTTATTGATGGTCGTAACCTTGTTGTACCTGGCCATGAGAAGGGTAACTTTGTTGGCCCGACCATCTTGGATAATGTTTCACCTGAGATGAGCGCTTATGGTGAAGAGATTTTTGGTCCTGTTTTGGTAGTTATTCGTGTTGATACTTTGCAAGAAGGTATTGATTTGATTAACTCCAATCCCTTCGGAAATGGTACCTGCATCTTCACTTCCTCTGGTGCTGCAGCTCGTACCTTTAGCCGAAAGATTAAGGTCGGCATGGTTGGTGTCAATGTTCCGTTGCCTGTTCCGTTGGCAAATCACTCTTTCGGTGGTTGGAACGATTCGCTCTTTGGTGAGCACCATATTTATGGTGAAGATGGTCTTCGCTTCTACACTCGTGGCAAGGCTATTACTCAGCGTTGGCCTGAGCCGAAGCAAGCTTCTGGAGCGAACTTTAATTTTGAGTCACGTAACTAGTGACTAAAAAGGATCCTTTATTGGATGTGTGATGGTTGTGAGGGGTTAGTAGCTAGTGATTACTGGTTACTAGCCCCTCCTCTTTTGTGGTTGTGGCTAGGGTTGATGTAGGTTCTTTGAGGGTTCATAATTTTTCTCAAACTTTTTCTTCTACTATGTTCACCACCACACATTATTTGATAGTATGTCTTAACATAGTTAAGGGTTTTTGAAACTCTTCATTTTCACCCAGACAACACTTTTCAACGATGAAAGCGTGAGAACATGACCGAGAATAACCTCATCATTGGCACAGCCCCCGACTCTTGGGGCGTATGGTTCGCCGACGACGACGCTCAAACACCGTGGCAGCGTTTCCTAGATGAAGTTGCTGAAGCTGGCTACAAGTGGATTGAACTTGGACCTTACGGCTACCTCCCTGCAGAACCAGAGGTTTTGGCTCGCGAACTTAAAGAGCGCGATTTGCAAATTTCTGCTGGAACTGTTTTCACGGCTTTCCATCGAGGCGGACAGGAGCAGTGGGATATCGCGTGGGAGCCCGCTCGCAAAGTTGCTGAACTAACAGCAGCTATGGGCGCAAAGCACATTGTTGTTATTCCGGCTCTTTGGCGCGACGACAAGACCGGCGAAGAACTAGAGCCATCAACCTTGACCGAACAGCAGTGGGATAATCTTGCTCAAGGACATAACAAGCTTGGCGAAACCCTTCAGCGCGACTTCGGCTTGTTCCAGCAGTTCCACTCCCATGCAGATTCTCATGTTGAGACCATGGAAGAGATTGAAAAGTTCCTTGCTGTAACTGACCCGAAGCTTGTTACTCTCTGCTTGGATACCGGACATGCCCAGTATGGTGGAGCTTCTTCTGTTGAACTAATCGAAAAGTATCCTGAACGCATCGGGTACTTGCACTTGAAGCAGGTAGACCCTGAGATTCTTCGCCGAGTACGTGAAGAAAACATGACCTTCAAAGATGCAACCGCAAGTGGAGTGATGTGCGAACCACCTCACGGATTGCCTGACTTGTCGAAAGTTATTGAAGCTGCTGAGGCTCTCAACCGACCACTCTTTGGCATTGTTGAGCAGGATATGTATCCTGTGAAATCTTTTGATATCCCACTACCTATCGCTCAGCGCACCAAAACTTATCTACTTGGTTGCGGTTCTCGCACCGTAATTGGCTAAAGATAACCCAACTTCATCTGTTATTGAAAAGGAAGTAAAGATGTCTCAGGATATTCGTGTTGCCGTTGTTGGCGCTGGACGTATGGGATACGACCATATTCGTCGTATTCACGAACGTATTGATGGCGCACGCGTTAGCGCAGTAGTAGATATTGATGAGTCTAAGGCTATTGAAGCTCTTGAAGGTATTGATGGAGCTCAGGTTTATACTGATTTCCACAAGGCTCTTGAGTCTGACAGTGTTGACGCTGTTTTAATTGCGACTCCTGGTTTCTTACATGCACCTGTTTTACAGCCTGCATTAGAGGCTGGATTGCCTATTCTTTGCGAGAAGCCACTCACCCCAGATTCAGCCTCTGCATATGAAATTGTTAAGGCTGAAGTTGCTACCGGCAAGAAGTTGATTCAGGTTGGCTTCATGCGTCGTTTTGATGGCGGTTACCGCACTATTCGTGCAGCTGTTCAGGCTGGTTCTTATGGTGAACTTTTGCAGCTGGATTGCGAACATATTAATCCGTATGTGTTGGATTCTTATACGGGGCGTAATCTCATTGACGACACTGTTGTTCACGAGTTTGACGGAGTTCGTTATCTGACTGGTGAAGAGATTAAGACAGTCCGTGTAATCTCTGGCAAGAAGACCAAGCATGCTCAAGGTGAGCTTGCTGATCCGGCAAAGGTCATTATGGAGACTGAGTCTGGCGTACTGGTAACGGTTAGCACTCATGTCACTGCTCGTTTTGGATATTCTGTAACTACTCGCGCAGTATTTGAAGAAAACCACATTTCTGTCGGTCAAGATTTGACCTGCCCCAGTTTTGAGCCGCGCTTTGTTGATGCATATGATCAAGAAGTTCAGGCATGGATTAATGCCATCAGCAAGGGTGAGCATACTGGACCATCTGCTTGGGATGGTTATGCGGCGGCTGCTTGTTGTGAAGCTGGTTTTGCGGCGTTGAATTCCGGAAATGTTGAGCAGGTTGTTCTCGAAGAGAAACCTGATTTGTATCGCTAAAGATATTTTCGGGTATCTACGCTAGAGGGGGTACCAACGTGTTGGTACCCCCTCTTCGCGTATCTGCTTGTCTTTGCACTCTTTTTCTTGGATTAGGGCTGATTGTCGTTTCAAGAAAAAGGGGATAAAAAATTTTCTTAAAAAGATTGTCATTATGTCATGACAAATATATAGTGTTTAGTAACACATTGGGTTCTCTGTTGAGTAATCGGTTACTAAAACCACACACTCTATAGAGCATGAGGTTAGGTAAGCTCGCCTACAGAGACTATCGTTTAACCTCATATATCTACTATCGACATTTCTTATAGACGAAGGAGTCATAATGTCAGGACACTCTGTTAGTGCGTCGGAGGCGAACTTACCGCCTCTCACCAAGGGGCCTCACAGTAAACGCCTCGGCCAGGTCGCCGTTGTAGCAACTCTCGGCGGTTTGCTCTTTGGTTACGACACCGGTGTCATCAACGGTGCTCTACTTCCTATGTCAGAAGAGCTAGGCCTCAACGAAAAAACAGAAGGTATCGTTACTTCTTCACTCCTTTTCGCTGCAGCATTTGGCGCACTCTTCTCCGGTGGCATTTCCGACAAATTTGGTCGTCGTAAGACCATCATGGGGCTCGCAATTATCTTCTTCCTCGGCGCATTAGCGTGCTCCTTCGCACCAAGCCTAGGCCTACTCGTCCTTGGACGCATCCTACTCGGTATCGGCGTCGGTGGCGCTTCCACCGTCGTTCCCGTGTTCCTTGCAGAACTTGCACCTTACGAAATTCGTGGTTCCCTCTCTGGACGCAACGAAATGATGATTGTTGTCGGTCAGTTGGCAGCATTCGTCATCAACGCATTTATCGGCAACGTATGGGGCCACCTTGATGGTGTCTGGCGTATCATGCTCGCTATCTGTGCAGTTCCTGCAGTATTCTTGTTCATCGGCATGCTCCGCGTTCCAGAATCTCCTCGTTGGCTAGTTTCTAAGGGACGCCTCGATGAAGCAACTGAAGTTCTACGCCAGATTCGTTCCGAAAAGCGAGCTGAAGCTGAGGCTAAGGATATTCAGCGAACCCTCGAAAAAGAATCCACCATGG
The DNA here is from genome assembly GCF_048513015.1 of Rothia sp. P7181. Classification (NCBI taxonomy): domain Bacteria; kingdom Bacillati; phylum Actinomycetota; class Actinomycetes; order Micrococcales; family Micrococcaceae; genus Rothia; species Rothia sp. P7181. The sequence continues at coordinate 195,995 of NZ_JBLXXZ010000001.1, forward strand.
TTGCTCCTAGCGTGTCCTCCATGCTCAAAGACAAATGGATTCTTCGCATCGTCCTTGTTGGTGTTGCTCTTGCGGTATTCCAGCAGTTCACCGGCATCAACTCCATCATGTACTACGGTCAGATTGTTCTTCAAGAATCTGGATTCTCTAAGAACGCAGCTCTTATCGCTAATATCGCTCCCGGTATCATCGCTGTTATCGGCGCATTCATCGCATTATGGATGATGGAAAAAATTAACCGTCGTACCACCGTTATCACCGGCTACACTTTGGTTACTATCTTCCACCTCCTCATCGGTACTGCAGCATTGGTACTACCTACCGACTCTGCAGCTCGCCCTTACATTCTCTTGCTTCTCATCGTCGGCTTCGTCGGTTCGATGCAGACCTTCTTGAACGTTGCAACATGGGTTCTTCTCTCCGAGATTTTCCCTCAGCAGATTCGTGCATTCGGTATGGGCTTCGCAGTTCTCTGCCTCTGGCTTGCAAATGCTGCAATCTCCTTCGCGTTCCCTTCAATCCTCAAAGCAGTTGGACTAAACTCCACCTTCTTCGGATTCGCCGTCATCAACGCAATCGCAGCGTTCGTAATGTTCAAGTTCCTACCAGAAACCCGCGGTAAGAGCCTTGAAGAAGTGGAAGTTGGCGTCACTACCGGTGCTATCTACATTGTCAAGAACAAATAAACTACCACTGAATAACCTCTCTTGATGTTCCGTAGCCTCTATTGCTCACGATGGGCATAGGGGCTACGGTTCCATTTTCCTCAGTTCTACACATCTACTACTTTTTTGAAAAGGTCACATCATGACAACAACACGTACCATCAACGTTGGTCTTATCAGTGTCGGCTGGATGGGAAAAGTCCACAGCAAAGCCTACGCAGCAGTTCCACAGGTCTACCCAGAACTAGGAATCAAAACTCGACTCGTTCAAGCCGCAGATACCTCCGAAGAACGCGTCGATTACGCGGTTAACGTTCTTGGCTTTGAAAGTGGAACAACCAACTATCAAGACGTCCTCGCAAACCCCGATATTGACGTTGTTTCTATTTGTGCACCTAACTTCTTGCACGCACAAATCGGTAAAGAAGCAGCAGCTGCAGGCAAAGCATTCTGGATTGAAAAACCAGCAGGACGCTCCGCGGCAGAAACCCAAGAAATTGTTGATGAAGCTCGCAACAGTGGTGTAGTCACCGCCGTTGGATTCAACTATCGCAACACACCAGCTATTGAATACGCTCGTCAACTCATCAGCGACGGAAAACTTGGAAGAATCACCAACGTTCGTGGTTCATTCTTTGCAGATTATTCTTCAGACCCCCGCGGAGCGCTCTCTTGGCGTTTCGTACGAGACCTTGCTGGTACCGGCGTATTAGGAGATCTTTTAGGACACCTCGCAGACCTTATTCACTACACCGTCAGCCCTATCACTGAGGTCTGTGCGCTCACCCACACCGTCCATACCGAGCGCCCCAAACTGCCTATGGGAAGCGGAACCCACTTCGCAGTCATTGAAAATGGTGAAATGGCACCGGTCGAGAATGAAGATTACGCCGCACTCTTAGTACGTCTTGGTGGCGTAGGCGCGGTAGGAACTCTTGAAGCCTCTCGTGTGAGTGTTGGCCCACGCGCCCAGTACGCTATTGAAATTTACGGCACTGAGGGCTCCCTCAAATGGGATTTTGAGCGTATGAACGAACTCGAATTAGCTCTTGGATCAGCTGGCGAACAAGTTGGATACACTCGTATTTTTGCCGGCCCAGGCTTTGGAGATTTCTCCTTCTTCCAACCAGGGGCAGGAACTTCCATGGGATATGACGACCTAAAAATTATTGAAGCGAAGAAATTCCTTCAAGCATATCTTGGACGAGAAAAGATTCACGCTGATATTCACGACGCACTCCTCGCTAACCGCGTCATCTCAGCGGCAGTAGACTCTGCGGAAACGCAGACATGGCAGGTAGTGGAACCTGTTACTGGCACTAGTGCCAGCGGAGAAGACCTCTCCAAACGATAAGAAGAAAATAACTCCTAGAGATACTTAAGGCTCTTTGAAACTGGCGGGGAAACCGGTTTCAAAGAGCCTTAAGCATACTCAAAACTTTTTAGAAAACTAGGTAAAGAGCCCCCACCCACGTCACAACAATGACAAGACGCTCAAAAACTTTTTGTGGAATACGTCGAGCATAAAACCAACCTATAAAACTTCCCAGAAGAAGCAGCGGAAGTAAGACTAAACCTAATGTTAAGGTGTGAGGGTTCACCAACCCTAAACTCACAGAAAAAGGAAGTTTCAGCATGTTCATCACCGCAAAAAACCAAGCTGTTGTTCCTAAGAAAAGCTGAACGTTAAAACGGCGCGCCAAGAAATACATGTTCATGACTGGCCCACCAGCATTAGCGACCATCGTGGTAAAACCACCAAGTCCCCCATAAAACCAAGCAAACTTCTGCGAAGTATTCTGTGCTGAATGACGGCTCTGACGCTGAAGAAGAGTCAGCACCATCAAAGCCAATAAAATCCAACCAATACTACGACGAATCACCTGATCATTAGAAACAAAAAGATACGCAGCACCCACAACTAAGCCACAAAGCACAGCCGGCACCAACGTCAAGAGTGTTTTCCAATGAGCATGTTTTCTATACGCTACTAACGCTGAAATATCGCCGATGATGAGCAATATTAATAATGCGCCCGTTGATATTTTTGCTGGCATGAGAGAAGCAAAAATAATAACAGAAATAAGATTAACTCCCGGAAGCATCGTCTTAGAGATACCCACTAAAAAGGCTGCACATCCTAGAAGAGCCCAAGAAATTAGAGAGTACTCCCCTATAATATTCAGCATTGTTTTTGCCCCATCATGTTAAAGCCAGAGGTGCTAAAGAATAATTCTTTAGCACCTCTGGACATATTATATTTTTATTGTTCTGCGGTGAAAGGAAGACGAGGATCAATCTCCTGATTGTCCCATGTCGAACGGACCCAGCCATGGTGTGGGTCATCGCTGATCAACCAATCACGAACAGGTCCAGGACCTGCCATAACATTCAAGTAATACAAATCGTAGCCAGGAGCCGCCATGGCTGGCCCATGCCAACCATAAGGCACCAACACCACGTCACCGGTACGCACTTCAGCGTTGACATCAATGGGACGTTCATCTGAAGCATATACACGCTGGTAGCCAATCGCGTCCTGCGCTTCTGCCGGTGCACCTACTGCAGGGCGAGTCTCAAAATAATAAATCTCTTCTAACGCAGTTTCCCCTTCTTGCTCCACATCATGCTTATGAGGAGGATATGAAGACCAGTTACCAGCAGGAGTAATCACTTCACAGACAATGAAACGGTCTGCTTCTAACGCTGCTGGAGTACCAAAATTATGAACCTGACGAGAACAATTACCGGCACCACGGAGCTCTACAGGAATCTCACTCTTTTTAACATGACGAACCGGATAGTGTGCACGTGCTGGTGCAGAAGAAATAGAAACTCGCGCACCTTTGACTCCGCTAATCACCACAGAGGTATTAATACCGGTGTATAAGATATCTGCAGGGCCGTGGAATACAGATTCGCGACCTTCAAGAAGGTACTGTTGCTCACCTATCGTGACGTGAACATCACCGTTCAAGGGCATGATGATACGCTCTTCATCTGCTGCATCTAAGCTCAGAGGCTCTTCCCCCAAAGTAGCAACACGAATACCAGTATGTTTCCAGCCTTCTACAGTCGTTGTAGAGTCAGAAGCCCCTAAAGAAACCTCCCATTGGTCTTGGGAAGCAGAACCTGCTGGGTAGAACCACTGCTGTGTCACGGTACTCTCCTATCGTAGAGTTCAGAATTTTAGTTTGAAAGCGTCATTTCAAAGGAATATAGGTCTGCTCGGTATACGTGCTTTCCTGTTTCAACACGAACACCGGTGTCATTCATGGTGGTGCGGAACATCGTCACCAACGGTGCACCCTCATGGGTATCAAGCTCTACCGCCTGATACTTATTAGCTATAGTGGCACCAATTTTTTGTTGAGCAAGAGAGAACGTCACCCCACGAGATCCCATGAGCTCATACAAACCGCGTTCATTTAATTCGTCCTCTGTCAAAGAGACCGCACTAACAGGAACCCAATTCTCCATTAAAGCTAGTGGAGTACCGTTTTCGTAACGAACACGAACCAGATGATAAACCGATAAATCATCAGTTAAGGCAAGTTTCTCTGCAATTTGCTCATCAGCTTCAACCACTTCATAGGTAATGACACGTGTTGTTGGTTCAATACCGCTTCGTTGCAAATCGTTGTATAGAGAAGACAGGCTCAAGGGGCGACGAATCTCGTTTGAAACAACCTGTGTACCTACCCCACGTTTACGAACAAGTAGCCCGCCACGAACAAGCTCATCCATAGCTTTACGCACAGTTGGACGTGATAGATGCAGCTGAGCAGCAAGTTCTAGTTCGTTAGGGAGCATTGAACCAGTAGGAATCTTTCCCTCAGCAATATGGTGGTTAATGCCGTTAACAAGCTGATGGTACAGGGGAATAGGGGAAGAACGATCAATAGTAATTGCAGGAAAATCTATAGTAGCCATCATCAACCTTGCTGGGGATAGTGTCTATATGTCCTTTTGTAAAGACATAACTATTCTAGAGTAGCATTGTGATTCATTCCAAGGGTGCTAGCACATCAACAAATGCAAGGAAGTCATCGCTATTGATCAAAATAATAGCGATGACTTCCACACCTGAACCACAGTGTCTGTTAGCTCAACGCACCACGCAAAGCACGCAACGCAACAGAGAGCACATCAAAACGGGGGCGACCATCAGACCCAGTAGCAGCCTGAACTACCTCAGCTAAAGTGTCATCAACTCGTTCCATACGAACAGGATGTTCTTTGACCCATTGTTGAACGGCAGAATCTCCTTGTTCCACCGAGCGAGCCGAGGCATTTTCACCTTGAGCCTTCAAAATTGCTAGGGCAAGGCCAGCAGCAATCTCATAGAGGTCATCGCGAAGAGCTGAACGAGCAAGAATCTCCCAACGGTCAGTACGAGGCAGACGGCTAATGAGCGTCAACAAAGAATCTACTCCGAAACGGTCATACACCGAGAAGTAAATCAGGGCAACAGCATCAACACTGAGTTGATGAGCCTGAGCAGTCCGCACCACATCCATCAATGCGAAACCTTCAAAACCACGAATCCAGACAACTAACAATTCTTCAGGAAGACCCCATTGCTCACCCTGCTCACGCAAAGCACGAACGCGAGCGCGAGAATTATCAGAAAGATAATCAGGGAGGTTGCGTCGCAGTCGCAGAACCTCTGAATAGGTGTTAATGATGTCAAGGATTGGTGCTCCTGTAACAACAGAACGCTCAGAGATAAACCAGCGTACGAGACGGTCAAGTACGCGTTGCCAGTCTCGCATTGTTGCCTGCCAACCCTGAATCGGGGTGCGTGCAGGAAGTCCGCGATGCACCGTAGAAGCCTTGTCAATATCGAAAAGGTCACGGGCAACGAAGAAGGCTCGTGCGATAGTGTCTACGCTGGCGCCTGTTTCTTCTTGAACCCTAAAGACATGCGTAATACCAGCAGTGTTCACTATCTGGTTTGCAACCCGCGTGCAGATAATTTCTTGACGTAGCGGATGGGTGTTTAGGTCTTCTCCGAATCGCTCTACAAGTGCTGGAGGGAAGTACTCTTGCAAAATACGGTGCAGATAGGGGTCTTCTGCAAAAGATGTTTTGCAAAGCTCCGCAGTGAGGTGCATTTTGACGTATGCGGTAAGCACTGAAAATTCAGGGCTAGTGAGAGTAATTCCGGTCTGTTCATAGCGTTCGCGGATGTGTTCGTCGTCAGGGATGAACTCTACTTCACGCACCAGTCCGGCATATTTTTCAAGGTCGTGGATGAGTCGAATGTAGGCGCTTACCCCTGGGATAACACCGTGCCGTTCTGCTTGGAGTAGAACATTTTGTTCACGGTTTGTTTCAAGAACTTGTTGGCCCACATCTTCCCGTTGAGCTTCAATAAATGTTGCTCTCTCCTCTGGCGATAGTTTGCCTTGAGCGATGAGTCGGTCAATTAGGATTTTGATGTTGACTTCACGGTCGGAGGTTTCTACGCCGGCAGAGTTGTCAATAGCGTCAGTGTTGAGAAGTACCCCTGCTTCTGCTGCTTCAATTCTGCCGCGTTGGGTCATTCCGAGGTTTCCGCCTTCACCGATAATGGTGGCTCGTACTTGGCAACCATTGATACGAAGTGCGTCATTGGTTTTGTCGCCAACTTCTGCGTGAGTTTCTGCAGACGATTTAATATATGTACCGATACCACCGTTGTAGATGAGCTCGACGGGAGCTTTGAGAATAGCTGAAAGCAGTTGAGGTGGTGACATCTCTGTGATGTCCTCATCAATACCTAGAGCGGAGCGTACTTGGGGTGTCAGCGGAATAGATTTACTATCGCGAGAGTAGACTCCGCCACCTTCAGATATGAGTGAACGGTCGTAGTCCTGCCACGAGGAGCGTGGTAATTCATAGAGGCGTACGCGTTCTTTGAAAGAGGTTTCGGGGTCGGGGTTGGGGTCTAAGAAAATGTCGCGGTGGTCAAAGGCGGCAAGGAGTTTGACTGTTTGTGTGCGCATCATTCCATTACCGAAGACGTCACCGCTCATATCTCCAATACCTACTGCGGTAAATTCTTCTTGTTGGCAGTCTTTACCGAGTTCGGCAAAGTGACGTTTAACAGATTCCCATGCGCCTTTTGCGGTAATTCCCATTGCTTTATGGTCGTATCCGATTGAGCCGCCGGACGCGAACGCGTCACCAAGCCAGAATCCATATTCTTCGCTGATGCTATTAGCTGTATCAGAGAACGCTGCAGTCCCTTTATCTGCGGCTACAACAAGGTAGTAGTCGTCTGCGTCGCGAGCGATAATACCTTCGGGGCGGATGATGTGTTCTACACCGTTCTCATCGATACGCAGGTTGTCGGTGACAGAGAGGAGCGCACGAATAAAGATTTTGTAGGATTCTCGTCCTTCTGCAATCCATGCGTCACGATTTTGTGCTGGGGAAGGAAGCTGTTTCGGGAAGAACCCGCCTTTAGCTCCAGTTGGGATGATAACCGCGTTCTTGACCATCTGGGCTTTGACAAGGCCAAGGACCTCAGTTCGGAAGTCTTCACGACGGTCAGACCAGCGGAGTCCGCCGCGTGCAACGGAGCCAAAGCGTAAGTGCACGCCTTCTACTCGGGGAGAATACACGTAGATTTCAAATTTAGGTCGAGGCAAAGGCGCAAAATCAATGTATTCGGGAGAGACTTTTAGCGCGAGGAACTCATCTGGTAGGTACGCGTTAGTGCGTAAAGTAGCTGCGATAACGGTAGCCATTGAACGCATAAAACGGTCTGCGTCAAGAGTTGGTATCTTACCAAGTTCTAAGAGGAGCTCTTCCCATGTTTTTTGACGTGCTTGTTCTCGTTCTTCATCAGTGTTGTACTGGCGTTTCGGGTCGAAGCTGATAGCGAAGAATTCGTTAAGTAGGCTCGTAACAGCAGGGTACCCTAGCAGCGTGTCGGACATGAATTCTGGGGTGAATCCGCATCCAAGTTGACCAAGGTAGTGTGTGTAAGCGCGCAGAACAGTCACATATTTCCAGCTCATTTTTTCTTTGAGAATGAGACGGTCAAGGGTGTCTGTTTCACGGCGTCCTTGAAGGAATGAGCTTAATGCTTGTTCGTAAACATCTACGACTTCTTGTGCATCAATCCCTTCAGGGAATACCACACCGAAATCATAGAGGATAAAGTCTCGCCCGTCTGCAGGGGTGATACGGTAGGGTCGCTGATCGATTACGATCAGCCCCATATTCTGCATAACCGGTAGCAGTTCGGTTAGTGTGTGTTGGCTATTGAGATACGTTTTGAGGCGAGTTTGCCCATCTTTTGTGTAGAGTCTGACTGCTACAGGCTTTTTATGTTGTGTTGAGAGCTCTTCAAAGATGTCAACATCGTTGACGGCTTCTTCAACGGAATAGTCGGCACGATAGGTTGCAGGAACCGCATCAGCCCATAGCTGAGAAATCGTACGGGCTTTATCTTCTGGTTGGGCTTTTTCTAGTGCCGAAGCAGTTGCTTCTGACCATGAGCGCACAGCTCGTTGGACTCTTTGTTGGATGTCCTCAGTGTTAATCTCGAGGGTCGTATTGGGTTGACTCAACCGAATACGAAGGAAAAGACGAGCTAAGGAAGAAGTCGACAAACGTACGTCATAGTCGATGTCTGCGACATCAAATTGTTCGCAGAAAACAGATTCGATTCGTTGGCGAACTCCAGTGTTATAACGGTCTCGCGGTAAGAAAATAACGGCACAAATAAACTGCCCTAAGCTATCGGGGCGGATAAAGACCCTCGTAAGGCGTCGTTCTTCAAGCCCCATAATGGCTCGGAAGGTTTCGCTGAGAGTTTCAACGTTGGTGTGGAACAGTTCTGTTCTAGGGTACTGCTCGATCATTCCGGTAAGAGTTTTTTCTGAATGGGATGAGCGGTGGAACCCGAGTCGGTGACGAATAGAATTAATACGTTCTCGTATCAATGGAGTTTGCGTAGCTGGCAGTGTATACGCTTGAGCAGAGAACAGCCCTAAGATAACGTGCTCTCCGATGATTGCACCGGAGTCGTCCACAATGCTGACACCAATATAGTCGAGATACTCGTGACGGTGAATGGTTGAGCGAGAATACGCTTTCGTGATGTGTAATGGCTGTTGGGAATACGCCGTTGTGATGTCGAGGTCAGGTAGTTCGACGTGATGTTCTTGGCTTTGGGTAAAGATTCCTAAACGATTCTGCGGTGAGGTCTCTAGTGTTGCTGTTGCGGGGTTAATGCGCCGTTCTTCCATCCCCCAGAACAAGAAGTTTCCTTCGGTTAACCAGTTAAGAAATTCTTGAGCAGTGCTTATTTTTTGGATGGGGTCATGGGCGCTAAAGGTTTGTTGTGTGGTGTTCGTGCGCTCGCTGAGTTGTTGGGCGATGGTTTGTACGTGTTGTGCCATGGCGTCAGCGTCCGTAACGGCGCTACGTACATTTTTGAGAATCTGGTGAATACGTGTTGTGAGTTCTTGTTGCGTTTGTGGGTCAAGAGTTTTGATGAGCTGGATGGATATCCATGATTCTACGGTGAGTGTGTTGCCGTTCGAGGGTGTTTTTTGGTCTAGTACGGGTAACGCTGCGGTGTCTCCGCTGACGACCGGTTGTTCTACGCCTGTTCCTTCTAGGCTGATGAGTGTTCCGTTATGGTCTCGTTCAGCGATGAAGGTGGGGTGGTTCAATGTTGCAATACCGCCGTAGTGTGCGGCAATCTCGGCGGTGATGGAGCTGACGAGGTAGCTCATATCATCGGTGGTGATGAGTAATGTGGTGGAGGTTTCGTCCTGTAGCGTGTTGACGAGGGATTCGCCGTGTTGACGGGTCTGTGATAGACGTCGGTGTTCTTGGGCGAGACGTTGGCGGTTGTGAACGTTATTTCCTTCTGCCTCTGTAGAGGTGTATTGGTAATACTGATCGATCCATGTTGGGGTGGTCAGTTGTTCTGGTGATGCGTCGTCGCGAGCGTGCAAAATATGCCTCCGGTAGTAGTACAATCACACCTTTGTGATATGGTCAACACACTGAGTGTGCGTGTTATAGGTAATACCTTATAACGTGACTCCACTAACACAAAACCCCTAGAGTGCTCTCGTGAAGAAAATTAAAAAAACTAACGTATCAGCTAGATAACCCCATATTTTAGAATAACCAAGAAGCATTAAAGTCTGTAACACTTTTATTCGCTACTGATATTCCTCAGAAGACACCCAACCACAAGACCTTGCTACATCACGAGACATGAGAGAGCTCCTCTAAAGTCCAAGCTACACTCTAAAAACACCTATAATCATGGGTACATGTACTTTTGAGATAAGGGGGCACTCATTGACTGTGCGAACTACCATTATTATGCCGGTCTACAACACCGCTCATGCGGTTATCCGTGCCATCGATAGCGTTCTGCATCAGACAGACCCAGATTTTGAACTCATCATCGTTAACGACGCCTCCCCAGACCACGCTGATCACATCATCACAGAGCACCTCAAAAAAGTTAATGATTCACGGGTACGCTACTTCCTCAACGAACAGAACATTGGATTATCCGAAACTCGCAACCGAGGACTTTCTCAAGCTCGCGGACAGTGGCTTGCCTTCTTAGACTCAGACGATGCCTTCACACCAACTTTTCTTGAAAGAATGCATCATTGGACGAACGATGAAATAGACGTTGTTGTCTGCGCTCATGATGTCGTCACACGAGACGGAAACCAACGCACCCGACTCCGCGGAAAAACTGGAATATTCACGGGACATGAGGCGATGCTCAAACTTCTACGCGACGAAACAACACCCTATGTGTGGGACAAAATTTTTCGTGCCAGCACCGCAACTGGACACACCTTCCCCACTATTAACCGTATTGAAGATGCTGCCTACATTATTCCGATTTATCAAAAAGCGCGAAAAGTGCGCTTTATTGAAGAATCATTATGCCTCTATAGCGTAAACCCGCATTCTGTCACGTGGGGGTCTGTACCGCCCATACAAGAAATGTACCGGTATATGAACTATCTCAAAGAAAATACTCAAATACATCAAGGGAGCAAGCAAGAGCAGGACGCTCTTGCCGTTACATGGTGTCTAGCTTTTCTCAATGGAGCACAAAGTGCTCTGCGTTTAGGTGTTTCCAACGCTCCGAATTATTTGAAACAATGCCAACAGGCATTAGCGTGGCATATTGTTGTACGAGCTCTTAGAACACGTCCAGTTTTTGGTGCTGCCGCATTCTTATTTAAACTTTCGCCGAAGGTCTACCAGACGTTTTATACCCGTTATGTTCAACGAGCGTATGGAATTGACTAAGTCTCTTTGGTCTTACACTACTCAGATGTAGCACTCCCTGATGTCCGCTATAACTTTTTAAGGTTCTGCATGACGCATCCTTTGTTTCAAGCGGTGAAGGATATAATGTGTGCTGTCGATATTTCGTTTCCTACCCGTGAGGAACTTCTGCATGAGCTTTTCTGCTCCTCGCACATCCATCATTATGCCGGTGTATAATACTGCTGAACGTGTTATATCTTCTATTCAATCGGTGCTCGCTCAAAGTGACCCTGATTTTGAGTTGCTGATACTCGTAGATGGGGCAACTGATCATTCAGCGCAGGTTATTGAACAATTTCTTCACCACAACCCTGATCCAAGGCTACGTTTTTTCAATAATGCGCAGAATCAGGGGGTTTCACGAACACGCAACCAGGGGCTAGAGCATATTCGGGGGCAATGGGTTGCTTTTCTTGATTCAGATGATACGTATCGCCCGCATTTTTTAGAATCTTTGCATTCTTATACGGAGCGCTATGATGCCGATATTGTGACCAGTGTTTTAGCTATTGCTAAACCAGATGGTTCCGTTACCCCACGCCCAACCCAACCGACAGAGACTTTCCTAGGACAAGAAGCCGCTTATCACCTTCTTCAAGGTGGAAGAATCACTCCTTATCTGTGCGACAAAATCATTCGTAGTTCTCTTTTTGAAAATGTTCGTTTCTGCCCAGATATTCATCGTGGAGAAGACGCTCTTGTCACCTTGGCATTATGTCTTAACGCTCAGACGGTTGTAGCAACTCCAGAAGTCCAATATGAGTATTTTATGGAGTCGACCGGTCTTTCGTGGGGACGCATTACCCCTGTAGAAGAAAGCTTAGCTCTCATGCAGGCTCAAGCAGAGCTATTAGGGGAACGCCTGAACACCATTCAAGGGCGTAAGGCTTACGACGTTTCGTGGATTATCACTTTTCTTAATAGCTCACAGCAAGCAATTTTTAATGACACTGCTCAGGGGCGTGAAATTCTATCTCGTAATCGTCAGCTGATTCGGTGGTCACAGATTTATCAGATTATTTCTATTAATCCTATTTTTTGTGCGGCTGCCACTTTACTAAAATTATGCCCACCGTTGTATCGGGTAGTGTATCGCGCCTATGTCAAGAGAACCTATGGGCTTTAGCGACTCACGCGTGCGTTCAGCCATGCTCCAATGAGGTGAATACTAAATCCGCTGAGGGGGCCGACAAAAAGCGATATCAGCACTCTCACCATAAGCGGCAAAGGTAAGAAGAGTAACCCGAGGGAAATACACGCCGCCCCAACCCACCCGAGGATATAGATTCGGTGCAGGTTTGTTGCCAGTACAAGTGTTCCAGAAAGAACTAAGAGCGCCATAATAGCTGAAGCAAAGGTGAGCAGGGCGAGGATATGTCCTTGGGCGACTTCTTGGTACGCCACGGTTTCTTCTGGTTTGGGATGATAAATCGCCAAGAAGAGGAACGGCCCTATCAGATAAGCTGCGATCGCCCCAATGGCGCCCACCCCGAGAAGAGCACCAGCAGGTCGGACAATGGCTTGAAGAGGACGATCCTGATGCTTGATAAAGAGAGAAATTGCCACGCCTTGAAAAGCTTGGAGCGGAATCATAATAGGTGAACGAGTAATCGAAATAGCCAGAATGAGCGCTCCTAGCACCATATCTGAGTGTGTACCAGAAGATGCTCCTTCAGTGGCTTTCATCATGAGGGGGAACCCTGTGGTAAGAGCAGCCGATGCGCCGGCTGAGCCCATTGCGATAAGGGTGTTTATGGTGAGCGTTTTTGCAGGCACATCACCTCTGGCCCCTAAGGCAGAACGGGCATGAGAAGAACATATAGCAAGGACTATCCAGAGTAATGCTGGCGAAATAACAGCAGCTTCAAGACCCCAAAGGTATCCGGCAAGAAGACCGACAACAAGCATGCTCACGAAACGCCAAGTAGCCTCTCCGCCGTTAATGGTTGCCATAAGATACCATTTTTTCTCACCTGCAGCATTACCGCTTAGAGCAACTTGAACAGCATATAGAACCGTAGCTAACGCAATGGCGACGAGAGTAAACTGGGGGTCTTGAGAAAGAAAATAATGAATCCAGATACCTGATGTTGCTGTCACGATGATGGCAATACCAAGACCTATCCCTAAAGCGATAACAGCAGGGCGGGCACCAGGTGTTGCAGGTGGGTTAAGTTGAGCGGCTCCAACGGCGCGGGTGGCCTCTGAGGCAATACCTCCAATGATTCCGTAGATACCAAAGAGTAGCGCCCAAAATACTAAAAATTCTGGTACGTCAGCGCTAGGTAGTGCATGTTTTGCAATGACTGTAGCAAGGAATGCTGAGAGTGCAGAAAGAACAGACGCACCGAGGATAGCGCTAGATTCCTTACGCGTAATAGATGTTGGGGGGGTAGGTTGATCGGTAGATGCGGGAGGTTCTTTTGATTGTTGTTTGACCACCGATAACACTCTACACTTTCATAACTTATCAGGAATATATACTAGTGCCGGCAAGGTTTAAACCTTACCGGCACAATAACATCATCTCTACTTCACTAGATGATTGACAAGATTCTTCACACCATTCCATTTCTTCGCCATCGCAGCCTGAGGCAACAACGTCAAAGCATGCATACGAGATGAGAAATGAACACGAGCAACCATAGCTGCTTTCTTCCAACCTAAAGCAGACATCTCTTGTGCAATGGTCTCAAAATATGTTCTCTCCTCATCAAAACGTGTTCCTTCAAGAGCACGCCAAGAAGAGTCAGATGCCTTATGACGACGGTACATAAAAGCAACAGCCTCGTCGTAGTATAACGACCCACCACTCATCGCAACATCAAGCACTAGAGCCATATCTTGAACAACATTGAGCCCTTCTCTAAACCCAAGACCAACAATAGTCTCAGCACGCCATCCAAGAGAGGGGAAGTACAACCAATCGCCACGAAGAATCGATACAGCTAGTTCTTCACCAGAAAGCTCCGTTGAAGTGTTAGGTCGGTAATAAGCTTTTGTTTTCTCTACTAAGGTGTTCGACAATGCATTATTTTCATCAATCACAACACAACCAGGCTGAAAAATCTGAGCTTGAGGATGCGCCTGCGCAGCTTCAATAAACCAGTCAATATAGTTTGGAAGCATCACGTCGTCAGCACCCATCACTGTGACCAGTTCATTTTCAACGAAGCTCAGAGCCTTAGTGTAGTTACCATTTGCGCCGAGGTTCTTTTCGTTGCGCATATAGGTGATACGTTCATCGTTAAGGGACTCAAACCATCCAGGGATAGAGTCATCGGGGTAACCATCATCAACTACGACAAGACGCCAATGAGGGTTCGTCTGACCCAAAACGGAACGCACCGCTTGTTTCATAAAGTCCACATCACCGTAGTACGGGAAAAGCACATCAACGGTCGTCATTTTTTCTCCTGTGAGTTATTAAGGTTGCACTTCTTAGAAGAAGTGCTCTGAGCTGTTTTCTTTGAAGCGTAGCGTTCTTGCACCTGTTGAGGACTACCCTGATCTACGGTAGCTTTCAGCATCGCTATTTCTTCTGCTAAGGTTCTCGTCTCATCTGATAATTTTGACACTTCAAAACTCAAGTGCAGGCACACCGCAATAAGCATCATAATTGCTAATAAAAACAGTAGGTTCACAGGCACAACCACACCTGTAAACTCCGCAAGGCGAAGAAGAACATCAGGGAATAGCGCAAGGACGATAATAACGGCTGAGATAACAAGCCATAACGCCGCATATTTCTCTTTCATCTTCTGATTACGCACCTGAGTAATCACCATCAAGAAGACAACAAGAGAAAGAAATAAAAAGAATACGTTAGATGGCATTAGTTATCCTTTCCCGCTGGTTCTGTTTTTCGTCGTGTCATGGAGATACCGAAAGCAAAGAACGAGCGAATCAGATAAATAGCAGATTTGAGAGGCCCTGAAGAGGGTTCTCCCCCCTGCCTCTCACGCATCTGAACCGGAACCTGAATGACTTTACATCCCGAACGAATCGCCATCACCGTAGAGTCTATGGTGTCACCAAGATATTCGGCAGGGAAGAAATCACAATATTGAGCGATACCTCTACGGTTCACTGCACGGAACCCGCTAGTAACGTCTGTAAATTGTTCTCCAGAAATGCGGGAGAACATAAAAGATAGGATTCCCATCGCCCATTTTCTCGGACCAGAAACTTTATACGTACTATTTCCTTGAAAACGCGAACCAATAACAATGTCAGCTTGTTCTAGTCCTTTGATAAGAACATCAATATATTCTGGTGGGTGCTGTCCATCAGAATCCATTTGCAAGGCGATATCGTATCCCATGCGTTGAGCATATTTATAACCAGTTCGCATGGCAGCACCTACGCCCATATTGAAGGGAAGATCTATAACGAACGCTCCATGTGATTTTGCGATATCACTAGTTTTATCAGTAGAACCATCGTTAATCACAACAAGGTCTACCCACGGCGCCGTCTCGCGTAGTTCACGAATACTCTGCCCAATAGTTGTTTCTTCATTCCACGCGGGCATGATGACGAGGACGCGCTGAGGCGTCACATCAGATGCAGGTGTATTCGTCAAAAATTTGCTCCCAGTATGTGCAATGGCATCGAGGGGTGTTCTCGGTGAATCGTTACTCAGTGTAACAGTTCATTTCCCTCATATACCGCTAGTTACAGGCAGTGATTCGATAGAGAATAGCATCACCTTGACGGTGAACTTCAGAGAGTATTCCCGAGTTCTTGAGATTCTCAAATCCTTGATAACGATGCGTATGGTCATCACCGTTAACTTCTTGTTTTCCGAAGTCAAGATAGTAATTCATTCTATCTTTTTTAATAATACGGCACACTTTCGGGTCATCTTTGGCCTGATTAAGGTGTTCTTGTACGTATTTAACCTCAGGCTCTTCAACATAGATGGTGTGATAAGCGGTAACTTTTCGATCTGCTAAAGCATAGGCTAAAGCAGAGCCTGTATAGGGTTGCACAATAATTTCGTTATCTGCTGGAACATAGTCATCCAAGGTTTTAAGGATTTCTATTTCATCAGTCGTCAGCAGTCGAGAATCGTGAGTAGGCGCATAGAACCAGAAACTGTCTTCAATCTGACGGGTAAGAGCTTGAGCAGTTTGCCCCCCATAAATCACAGCACATAGAACTACTGCTGTCGATACGATACGAGCTTGAGATTCTA
Organism: Rothia sp. P7181; assembly: GCF_048513015.1. Classification (NCBI taxonomy): domain Bacteria; kingdom Bacillati; phylum Actinomycetota; class Actinomycetes; order Micrococcales; family Micrococcaceae; genus Rothia; species Rothia sp. P7181. The sequence continues at coordinate 212,180 of NZ_JBLXXZ010000001.1, forward strand.
GAGTTTGTTTCCGTCGTGACGTGTTCTTTATAGTGTTTTCTAGGACGTGTATCAATTTAGACCATAGAACACTCTGGTAGAAGTTCTGTGTCATGTATTGAATACCCCATACAGCAATGGGAATCACAACAATAGGCAAGAGTGCTGCTAATCGGTAAGAATCGTGATACCAGATGCCAACAACCCAGTAACGGTCTTGGTCCCAGGGGAGAGATCGTGCAGCACTATAGAAAAATGCGACAAAAGACCACGACAGAAGAAGCCACAGATTCCGATCTTTGCGGCGTAACAATGCGTAGATTCCTATGAGGAATATAATCGTGATAAACCATTGAGGGACGTTATTAATCTCAGCGTTCGTTAAGGCTTCTCCATAACCTTGAGCTTGACTAATATGAGGACCCCAGATTTCTCCAGCTTCTTTAGAGGGACGCACAATCCCCCACAGGATATTAACGACCGCAAGAACAGCGCTTAAAGATGCCATTTGCACGCAAAAAACCCATCTGCTCAGCGCGCCCTTCGATAAACGAATTATTTGCAAAACCATCCGCACAAGTACTAATGGCAACGCAATCACAAAGAGTGACATAATCGCGTTTGGGTGTGATAGTGCAATTCCTAATGCACAGAAAATTCCTAAGAGCAGGCTCTGAGCGGTGTTCAGCGAACGCATTCCTGTAATGCGCAATAACTGAATAATCAGGGCAAGCCCTGAGGGGATGAGCGCTATGCCAAGAAGGTTAGGGTAAAGCACACCAAAGTTAAGAAGCAACACGGGATATGCTGTAAAAGCTGCACCAAGAGCACCAATACTCATGACCGCTGCAGCGTTAAAACGATATATGCTCCTCATGAGCATCACGAGGTTCAGTGGCCAGATAATTGCACAAGTCACCAATGCCATCGTATTGGTTGCGATGGGTATGGTTGTTCCAGAAAGCTGGAAAATCAGTGAGACAACATCGTGCCATGCAGCAGGGTAGAAAAATACGTCGCCGTCTCCAGATGTCATCCCAGCGATAGATAAAGATGAGCCATTTTGTGTTTGTTCTATATAGCGAATGGCATTTAGGTGAAAGTTATTATCAAAAGTTTGCGAAATCCATTCAGGGCGACCAATAGCATTTTTGGTGTTCCGCAGAAGCAATAACGCCCCGATTAGGAAGCTACCCCAGTAGATTGCTTGTTCTTTGCTGAACCACCGTTGCAGTGTAAGTGCTGGCGCTGTAATGCCAGCACCTTTGGTTATAGTCAAGGCTCGTTTGCTTCGCACTGTTGCAGGGAAGTCTTCGCATCGAAGATAGCGGATAAGAGCATAGATAACGCCAAGGATAAAAGCTACCAGCAAGGAGAAACCTAAGGGAACACCAACGTTCCAAGGAAGTCCAATAAGTGGCGCAATCATTGCGCTAACGGTAATGAGTGCAATAGAGACAGAAGGCGCGATAGCTATTGCGTCGATACCTCGAAGACGTAGTGCGGAGGTAACAAAAAGACCTGGTAGCAGAATAAGTGCTATTCCTATGAGGAATGGCACTGCGGTAACCAGCCAGACCATAGTTTGCGTTCTCCTTGCTGTGCAGTATTAATGAGCCGTTTATACAGCCTACAATATGCGTTCTGTTCGTTATTGCGGAAAAGACAAAAGCCTTAGATTCTGAGGTAAAACACACTGTTTTCTCGAGTTATTTGCGAGTTCTTTCTCGAAAAGCAGGTGGTTTATCGGAGGTATGACCGCTATCGTTAGAGACGATATGCGTTACCACACTTTATTTTAGGTTTAGGAGTTTATTCTAATGTCTTATACCGTAGGTCATTATCTGCTTGATCGACTAGTCGAATTGGGTGTCACCGACATCTTTGGTGTTCCAGGAGATTTCAATTTACATTTTCTAGATCATGTTCTTGAACACGAAAAACTTTCGTGGGTGGGTAACGCTAATGAACTTAACGCTGGGTACGCTGCCGACGGGTATGCTCGCGTACGTGGTTTAGGTGTTTTATGCACCACCTACGGTGTTGGGGAGTTATCTGCTATTAATGCGACGGCTGGTTCTTATGCCGAGAATGTTCCCGTTATTCATATTGTTGGAGCGCCGGGTACAACGGCTCAGCAACAGCATGGACGTATGCACCACACTTTGGGCGATGGGGATTTTAACCATTTTGTGCGCATGGCTAGAGAAGTGAATTATTCGGTAGCTATTCTTGATAGGGCTACCGCAACGAGCGATATTGATCGTGTTTTACGCGAAGCTATTGTTCATCGCAAACCCGGTTATTTGATGGTTCCTGTGGATGTTGCTCGCGTTCCAGCAAGCGCTCCCAGCACCCCTCTTGATGTGAATTTGCGTCTTTCTGATCCTGAGGTTGAAGATCAGTTCCGTCATGCGGCGAGAGATTTTATCCGTGGTAAGAAGACTGCTGTTCTTGCCGATATTATGACAGAGCGTCTTGGTGCAGTCGGCGAGCTTAACGCTCTTGTAACCTCCACAGGGTTCCCTTTTGCGTCTATTCTGTGGGGTAAGGCAATGATTGATGAGACGTTGCCAAATTATGCTGGCATTTACATTGGTGCGCTGTCTGACGAGAATACTCGTCGTGTTGTTGAGGAAGCTGAGGTTCTTATCTGTTCGGGTGTGGAATTTACCGATATGACTTCAGCGCATTTTTCTCAGCAAATTGACTCTTCTCGTGTGATTGATTTAGGTGCACAAGGGGCAACGATTGCTGGTGCGGTATTTGCCCCGCTGACTATTGCTGATGCTTTGAATATTATTCGTGAGGCTGCTACGGAGGTTGGTGCTTTACCAGCAGATTTTTCGTCGATTCTTGCCTCTGATAGTTCGGTGGAGGTAAGTTCTGAGCCTTTGACTCAGCACCAGTTATGGTCTCTTCTTCCTCAGCATTTGGATGCAAAGAACACTGTGGTTGTTGATATGGGCACGTCGTTCTTCGGTATGGCTCATCAGAAGTTCCCTGAAGATTCTCGTTTTATTGGCATGCCGTTGTGGGGTTCTATTGGCTATTCGATTCCTGCATTATTAGGTGCGGCGATGGCTGATCGTGATTCGCGAGGTGTTCTTCTCGTCGGTGATGGTTCTGCTCAGTTAACGATTCAGGAGTTGGGAACTATTATTCGTGAGAATCTTAATCCTGTTATCTTCGTTGTCAATAATGAGGGTTATACGATTGAGCGTTCTATTCATGGGCCAGAGGCTCAATATAACGATATTACTGCTTATAACTGGCAGAAGATTCCAGAAGGTTTTGGGGCAACGGAAGAGAATTCCATCATTTTGAAGGCGACGACCTCTGAGGAGCTTGTTCACGCATGTACGGTGGCACGCGAGGTTCGAGATCGATTGGTTTTTGTTGAGGTTGTGACCGATAAGAATGATATGCCTCAGTTGCTGAGAGACTTTGGTGCACTCGTTGAAGAAATGCACAAAAAGGCATAAATACTAATCAAATACATTATTTTTCTTGTGTACAGTTCAGGCCTGCTATCTGTGCGTAGATAGCAGGCCTGAGCCGTTAAGAGAGTGTTCTTGAGTGAAACCTTGTTTTCTGCCGTTGCAGATATGCGGTTTTAGTATGTAATTACAAAAATTTAGGATGGATACTTCTCTAGAGGATTCATATGAAGCGCTAGCAATGTGACGTTATACCCTCGTCATATTCGTCATAGAACGCCCTCATTTACACAAAACGACATAACCTCGCGCATTCTGCTGTGTGCCTTTAGGCTTACCCGTATCACCTTGCAGCCGCAAAAGAAAGATTGATAGCCATGAGCACACAGTTGGCACCTACATCGCACGTATTTTCTTCAAAGACTCCAGCAGAACTTTTTTGTGAGTGTTTTGGAGCTCAGGCAGCAGCAGTTGCCATCATTACGGCACAAGATCAGCAGGGGTTTCCTGCGGGGCTGACTATTTCTTCTCTTTCTTCGGTGTCAGCAACACCTCCTATTGTTGCTTTTTCTTTTCAGAGTAGAACCGGTTCTGCAGCTAGAATTGTTGATTCGGAGTCCTTTCTCATTCATTTAGTTAGTGGGGAGAATGTTGAGGTTGCGAAGAAATTTGCGACCAGCAGATACCCCAAGTTTGAGGATAGAACAACGTGGGACATTCTCCCCACGGGTGAACCTCTTTTGCAGGGGTTTAACCGTGTTCTAAGAGTGAAACCTCTTCAGAAAATTGAGGCAGACCCAGCGGTTGTTTTAACTGCAGCCGTCACAGATTTTATTCGTCATGACACTACAACAATGACTCCGGTGGTGTATCACGCCCGTAAGTTCCACCGCTTAGGCGACTTTTACGAAATATAGTCCTGCCTCGCACACATATTTTCAGAGGAGTTTAGAAAACTATTTCTGAATTCCTTTTAGACTGGATATACACAGACCACCGATTGATTAAGGACTCATGATGTCAACGCTTCCCGATTCGTTGCCTTGGATTCAAAAAGTTATTGCGATTCCTACGATTTCTGAAACTTCTAATGCCATCCTTTTAGAGCTCATTGCGCAAGAGTTTCTCAAATACGGTTATACCCCGTGGTATACCTATAGCGATGATGGCGAGCGCGCCAATATGTATGTCACGATTCCTGCAGCAGATGGAACACGCCAGGGTGGTGTTGTTCTTAGCGCTCATACCGATGTGGTTCCTGTTCAAGGACAGCGTTGGGATACTGACCCGTTCTGCGCGACGGTAGTAGGTGATCGACTTTATGGTCGTGGTGTTGCTGATATGAAGTCTTTTATCGGGGTAGCGTTGTGGCTTCTTGAACGGATTGATCAGCAACGTTTAGTGAAGCCTTTACATTTTGCGTTCTCGTATGATGAGGAAATTGGGTGTTTGGGTGCCCCTCGTATGATTGCGGAGCTTGCAGAACGTGGTGTTCGCCCTGAGTATGCGGTAGTTGGTGAGCCGTCTTCAATGCAGGTTATTGTGGCGCATAAGTCGGCTCATCGTGGTCGTGCTACTTTTCATGGCATCGCTAAACATGCGTCGTTGGCTCCTCATGGGGTCAATGCTGTTGCTTCGGCCGCCGAGTTCATTGTGTTTATTGAGCAGTTGGCGCAGCAGTGGCTCGAAGAGGGGCCTTTTGATGAGGGTTTTGTGACTCCGACTTCTACTGCGGGTGCAAATTTTGTGCAGGGTGGTTTGCAGTACAACATTGTGGGAGAGAACGTTGTGGTGGAATATGATTTCCGCACGATTCCTGCAACGAACCGTGAAGAAGTTATTGCATCGGTTGAGGATAAACTTTTCAATGATATTCTTCCGAGGATGGTACAAAAAGCCCAGCGTGCAGAACGTCTATCGGGTGTGCCAGAGGGTTCTTTGTCTTCTCAGGTTTCGGTGAATCATGAGTTGATTGCGGCGGTTCCTGGGTTAGATACTCCTGAGGATTATCCACTGGTTTCTTTAGGTTTTGAGTGGGTTGGTCAGGAGTATAGCGATACGACATCTTTGGTTCGTGTTACGTATGGTACGGAAGCTGGTCAGTTTCAGCAGGCTGGTATTAGTGCGGTCATTATTGGTCCAGGTGATATTGCTCAGGCACATACTCCTAATGAGTGGATTGAGCTTTCCCAGATTCGTTTATGTGAGCAGTTTATGCTTCGTGTGCTGGAGTATTCTTCACGACCAACTCTTTAAATTAGTCTCTGGTGGGTTGTTTGCGGGTGTGGTGTCGTAGTAATTCGATGATGGCCCACCCCATCATAGCTCCGATGGTGTTGGTGAGCAGGTCTTCTGCATCAAAGGTGCGGTATGCGCAAGGATAGTACCCCCAAATGCCAGTTAGTTGTGTGAGTTCTATGAGCATTGATAGCCCGAAGCTTGCGAAGAGTGTTGTTTTCCACGTTGTTTTTGCAAGGAGTGCGAGGAAGACACCGGCTGGTAAGAAAAGTGCAACGTTGAGGATGAGTCCTTTGATGTAGCTGCTGGTGAGTATTGCACCGATTCCCATGGAGGAGAAATCACGAATGGCAAATTGTAGGCTCCATCCGAGGATGAATCGTGGGTAGTAGGGGTTCTCAGAGCAAATGTGGGTATATTCTTCGGGTGTTGGTAGGGGCAGCATGGTGACTGCGATGACGCCACAAAGATAGAGCAGGATGATGGGTGTGTAGAGAAACCATCGTAGGCTAAAAGTTATTTTTTTCATGCTCCATAGTGTTAACAGGATGATGCTGATGATGGCATAGGAGAAACCCCATAGGTAAAACGCTTGTTCGATGGCGAGGAAGTGTACAGCGAGCATATCTGAGTGAGCCTTGTTGTTAGTTTTGGGGTTTAGGGGTATCTGTGTTGCGCACGTTGTGTGGTGTCGTTAAAAGATAGCAAGTTATTTTGCGGTGGTGTTAGCTGGTAATTGCGAATCCTAGTGCTGCACAGGTGAGTGCTAGTAAGGGTTGGATGAGCAGAAGAAAATAGACTGCGTGGTGTTGTTTGATACGTAGGTGAGTGACGACTTCGACCATTGCGCTGGAGAATGTGGTGAATCCTCCGAGGAATCCGGCGCCGATAATGGTGATAATCCAAGTGTCGGTGATGGTTTGTGATGCGATGGTTCCTGCGAGTAGTCCGAGGAAGAACGATCCTACGATGTTGATGAGGAAGGTACCAAGAGGAATGTGTTTTTTCCATAGTTTTTTGACGAATCGGTCGCAGGTAAAGCGTGCCCATGCTCCGCTTCCTCCAGCAATGAAGATACCGATGATGAGTGCATAGTTCATGAGGTTTTTCTCTATGGTGTTGAGGTTTTTGTGCGGTATTGAGTTCCGAGGTATGTCCCAAGGTGGGTTCCAAGCCAGCAGCAGAGGAGCCCTAAGGTTAGGGTTGCTCCTAAGCTGAGGGCAAAGCCTCCCCAGAGATTTTGTTGTGCTAGTTTGATGGTTTCTACGGAGAAGGAGGAGTATGTGGTGAATCCTCCCATGAGTCCGGTGCCGATGAGTAAGCGTAGTGCTTGACGGTGCTCATTATCTTCTCCTGAGGCGGAGAGGAAGCTGAGGAAGAGTCCGAGGATAAATGCTCCGGTCAGGTTAATCATCCATACTTGGGTTGCAGTGTCTACGGCTAATATGACGCTCAGTAGCCAACGTAGTGTTGCGCCGGTTCCGCCACCTAAGAAGACGAGTAGTCCTTGTGGGATATCCGATAGTTTCACGGTATCTAGTGTCCTTTATTTTTCTTCAAAGAAAAATTGTATCTGTGCTAAGTCTTTTAGTTCGGCGCGTATTGTGCCAGTTCGTGCAAATTCTGCCCAGATGGTGCGGAGCGCTTTTCCTTGTTGGGTTCTTTCATAGTGGTGCATTCCGGCAAGCATTTTAGAGTTTTCCCAGGCGGGGTTGTCAAAGAGGAGCGAAAGTTCTGCTCCATGTGCTGAACGTAGGCGGTGCAGTGGGTGACCGACTTTTAGGGTGTATCGGGTTGCTTTTCCACCTGCTTGTTGGTGCCTTTGGGCGAAGGTTTTTGCTGGTTTTTCGTAAATATCGTAGGTGGTTTTTTGGATGATTTTTTCGAGGGGTTGTGAGTTGCTGATGGAGGTGAGGTATTGTGTGGCGGGTGTAAAGTAGGCGGCTTCTCGTTCGTTATTTCCAAGGAGTACTTGTACGTGAGGTGCGGCTTTTTTCCATGCTTGTTCTACATGTTCTGGGGCTGGTAACGGGTAGTACCCATATTGTGTTCCGAAAGGCATCATCGAAGGATATAAGCCGAATTTGAGCGGGTTGAGGCTTATCATTTTCCAGGAGAGTTCAGCGTAGGTTTCAGCTGGTGCGTTTTCTGGGATGTGTGCAATTTTTTTGAGCATTGCTGCTGGCATTTTTTCTTTATGGTTGACCATGTCTAAAGGTGCACTTTGTGCAATGACACGGTGCAGTAGTCCTTCTTCGATGACGTTTTCGGTAATCATGAGTTGTGTTGCGAGGTCTGCTCCTGCTGATTGTCCGAAGACGGTAATGTTGTTGGGGTCTCCACCGAATGAGCTAATGTTTTCTTTGATCCAGCGAAGGGCTTCTCTAACGTCGAGCAGTCCGAGGTTGGCTGGCCTTTGGGGTGTTCCTCCGAGGAATCCTAGTATTCCTAGCCTGTAGGTTACAGTGACGACGATGAGGTTTTGTTCTGTGACGAGTTTGTGGGCGTTATATCGTTTTCCGTCTCCTGAGCCGACAACATAGGAGCCTCCGTGAAGGTAAACCATAACTGGTTTTTTAAGATCCACTGTTGTGGGTGCGAGGATGGATAGGTTTTGGCAGTCTTCGCTGATGAGTGTTGCTTGTCGTATATCGGAGCGTGTTCCACGAAGTTTTTGTGGTGCTGCCGGTGCTGGTTGGTCTGCGATATAGGGTTGTTCAAAAGCGTCTAGTCGGACTGAATATGGGGCTTGGAATCTTTTGGCTCGAGCGTAGGGGATTCCGCATGCTTTGATGGTGTTCTCATCTTCTATGGCGTGGATGGTTCCTGCTGGTGTGTTGATGAGTTTCATGAGGTTGTCTTTCTGAGCTTTTGAAGGCGTTTTGTCTACTCTTTTCAGTGTAGTTTGTTGAGGTGGGGTTTGGCGGTGGGCAGTATTGGTGTTGTATTTAGTACAGTTATCTGCTTTATCATCAAATATTTTTGTTATCTGGTTTATGTATAAAAATGGGTCTGTATAGGTCTTCTCTATGAACAATAGTTGTTCAGAAAAGTTGAAGAACAAGACATTGACTAGGAATAATAATGCGTTAGTAAGCTCTACTACACTAAAGGTTTACCTGACTATGTTACCCACGGGTACTGTGTTAAAAAATTATCTAATGCCACTTGCGTCATTGCTCAATAAATAGGTATAGTTATTGTGTTGTCAACTAAATTAGCACCCGAAAGGGTGCGCGCGAGACTGAATCGTACTAATGCAAACTCGAGATGCGTACGTTTCATTTAGACTGGCTCGTGTCGGTGGTTGTGGTTCCCCCCGGCACGAGCCTTTCTACGTCTTCAGCCATGTGTCATCACGGAAGAAAAGCTCCCTCACCACTAAAACTTCTAGGCATGATAGCGGTCAAACCCTTTCTTGACCGACATATCACCTAAAATAGAGAAGACATATATGCTTCATAGTTGTTTTATTGAAGGAGGGTACTTTGCGGATTTCTCGAATCTACAACAATAATGTTGCCCTCGCTATGAATCACTCTGGTGTTGAAACAGTCGTCATCGGCAGAGGTCTCGCCTTCGGCAAACGCAAAGGCGACCTTCTTGACCCCACCAAAGTTGAACAGACTTTCGTTCCTGAACAGAACACCTCAGACGAAAGGCTCACGTGGTCTCTGTCAGAGATTCCTTCAGAGATTCTTGCCCTTGCCACTGAATTAGAGGCTTCTGTTCGTGAAAATAGCGATATATCTCTTTCTCATTCTTTTATTATCCCACTCGCAGATCACCTGAACTTCGCTATTATTCGAGCGAAGGAAGGTATTGACGCGGATTATCCACTCACTCTTGAAGTGACCCAGTTATATCCTCAAGAAGTAGAGTTCGGAAAGAAAGCAATTGCATTAGTAGAAGAACGTTTAGGCGTAAAGTTAGCTGAGGCAGAGGCTATTCCTTTAGCATTGCATCTGGTCAATTCTCAATTAACAACGGCGGATATGTCTACGACGTTCCGCATGACTGAAATTTTTTCCCAAATTTTTGATGTGATTTCTTCCGCATATGGGCAAAAAATTGATCAATCTTCGATGAGCGTTGTCCGTTTTATCACCCATTTGAGATATCTTTTTGTTCGCTCTCAACAAGGCAAATATCCTCTACAGCAAGATCCAACAACTCCAGCTATTTTCGAGGCTGTCAAGACGAGTTATCCTCAAGCTTTTTCTTGCGCTAAAAAAGTCCGTCTTCTACTTGAAATGCAATTGGATCAAGAACTCACAGACGATGAGTTAACCTACCTGACTATTCATATTGCTCGTTTAGCAAAAGATTTAACTCTTGATAGCTAGCAATTATCTAAACAATCTTAGCGAAAGTCACAATAAACAACTTTCCTGTTTTATCAATAAAGAAGTTCTTAGAAGTCAATAGCGACACTATTCCCCTCAGATGAAACTCATAGAACGTAAAGATTCCTATCAGCTTTAACGACTAATATCTTAATATTATTTGTATTTTTACGCTCTTGACTAGGTCAATCTATATAATTGAAGACGTAGATATCAGACTTAACTGGAAATTACCGGCTGGTAATGAGAAAATTTTTCTTTGCATATAATGTAACTGTTAAGGGATTATTTACTATAAACTATATGTAGATTGTGGACTTGATATTTTGTCATGGATATCCAGTAATGGATTTTCTGAACAACATATCATCGAAACCTACAAAATATATTTCCCCAACCCACTTCCCCAACGAAGGGTACACTCCATACTGCTATGAATACTGCCCATCCACTTACCGAACAGGAAATTACACTTCTCTGGAAGCTATTTTCACAAACACACAGCACCATTACCCAATACCTTGATAAAGGCCTTCGAGCGCATACCAAAATGAAGCTCGACGACTTTCAGGTGCTTGCAGTACTTGCAGAAGGGTACAAAAAAGACAAAGAGCCACCAGTGGTGCGCATGGGTAAGCTGTCCTCAACGCTCGTCCTCTCTCCTTCTCGACTCACCTACCAAGTTGGTCGTCTCATTGACATCGGTTGGGTTGAACGCATCAACGTCGAACAAGACCGCCGAGGAAAAGGCGTCTACCTAACACCCCAAGGATATAAACAATTCCGAGCAGCACGCACCGTGCACACTGACCTTATTCAAAACCTACTGCGCAACACTGATTCAAATGAGATTGTTGCAATGTCTACTCTGATGAAGAGAATCCTCAACGACATCATCTAAGTAGTAGCTATGCAAAGAAATAAAAAATGCGGTGGTCCTCCATTTATGGAGGACCACCGCATTTTTTATGCTTTCGTATTGTTATGACGAACGACCAGACGTACGTGCAGAACGAGACGCTTCTAAACGCTGAACATGATGTAAATAATCTCGATTAGCCAAAACAACTAGCGCCATAGCGTTAAGAGCAAGGCCAACAGCAAAAACAATCCACCCGATAATCATCATGTCAGTACTAGCTAGCACCGCACCAACAATAAGCGCACCAACCGACATAAGATACGCCGGAGAACGTAAAAACTTTGTATTCATACCGGTTCTTTACCTTCTAGTTTCGTGGGCGAGCAGAACGGGAACGAAAAATCTTTTCTTGTTCTTTTTCAGTCTTTTTCTCTACCACGGGTTGAGCTTCTGTATCAGGTTCAGGCTCAGAATCTTCTGTCTGAGTAATAGCTTTTTTCTCGTCACCACGAGAATCCGAAACAACAGAACTAATCAAGCTAGGAAGATCCTTACCTTTAGCACCTTGGAGAGAAACCATCACGGAAAATACGTTAAGAACGAGGGCCGCCAGTAACAGTAACCATCCTAGAGCCGTTACTACTACCGAGCTTGAACCAATCATCAACGCTCCCACGAAAATACCTGCTAACGAGGTTAGGAATGCTGGAGAAAAATCTTTTAAATTCATGGTTATTGAATCAATTCCTTGAGTAAGTCTTTGCGTCGCTCATAGAGGAGCTTTATACAGGTTCATAAGCTATCTTATGCAATAAGTCTAGTTCATATTTCTTCTCGTTCTAAGACCTAAAGACTGATAGCATCATCAAAGTTTTTCCCGATGACGGTGTTTATCAAGAAGATAATACTGATAATGCCGTCTGAGCAACTTTACTATTAGCTTCTTGCCCCTGCTGTTGCTCTGCGAATCCGGTTGTCATTACGGATAGAGCATATGTTTTCCCATGATGAAGCACATCGCCCGTAGAATTAATGAACCAGATGCCAGCATCATCAGCAATCCATCCGTTCTTGCAAAGTACGCGTTGAGCACCGGGGTTTTGAGTGAGGGCACCAACACCCCACCCCTGCGATGACGGGTCAGCTCCTTCCATAGCAGCACGAAGAACGCGCATATCCGATGAAGCCACCCAATCAAGTCCCTCATAGACCGCTCGCGCAATTTTGAGGTGGTCTCCAGCTGTTGTGAGGTTATTCCCCCAACCACCACCGTCTCGAGTCTGAGAAACACCCAGCTTTTGATAGGTGAGATTGAGTTGTTCAGAGCGTTCCTGCTCGTTGTCACCTAATCCGGCGTAGAGCAAAACTGTCGAATTATTATCGCTATACCCGATACTTGATTTCACTAAAGATACGGTATGGCGCCCCAACGATTTTCCATGCTCATAGGCAATACGCATTCGAGCTAAAGCAATAGGAACCTTCACCGTGCTCGCTTCATAACCACGATATGACGGGTTATAGTAAAAAGTTTCTTGCGTATCATAACGGTGCAGAGCCAGAGAAAAATTACGAGGGGAAGAAAACTCTGGTAGCCCACGTAGAGAATCAGCTAATTGACGGTAAGCACCAGAAACTTTAAGCGGATTATTCTGGCGGTCCAATAATTCCACGGCAACATGGTCTTCATCATTTCCTTGATCGGAGGAAGAACCACAAGCATTAAGAGCTAAACCTAAACCGCCTAAACCACACAATGTTAGCGCTGAACGTCGAGAAATAATGGCTCTACTCACCCTCTCATGATGTGCTGGTGCATCGTATAAGACATCATGCCCCAGTCTATGTGAGAAAAGAGCAAAAATACTTTATTTTTCTCACCGTATCATCAGAAAACCATCAGGCATTAGGGGCGATATCAGTACCCACGCCACGTTTTCTCGTAATAACAGGCGAAAACTCTACATGATGACCAGAATCTTGAGCAGCTTCTACTGAAATATGAGAGCTTCCACAAGCTCCAGCAGAAGAACAACCACCACAAGCACTCACCGAGCCACTGGTTCCACAGGGGGTCGCAGCCGGCATGTTCTCTTGAGGTAAAGCATGATGAGCACGCAGGTATTCTTCATGTTCTGCCACAAGGTCTCGGTCTTCAGCACCGAGAACAACGAATCCCCCATCACGAATCATTTTTAAATCGTCTAAAGCAGACTGCCCGACAGAAGTTAAATAATCCCCGAGGAATAAGGAATTAACGACGTGTAATGCTGTAGCTTGAAGCGAGCGCAAGTGCATTTCTCGTCCGCCAGCCATACGAAGCTCTTTTTCAGGGTTCACCATACGGACTGTTGCAAGAATGCGTAAGCATCGCATGGGCGTGAGTTCCCACGTGCCAGCTAAGGGTGTCCCGTCAAAAGGCATCAGGAAGTTGACGGGGATAGAATCTCCCTCAAGGTCTTTAAGAGCAAAAATTGCGTCGACGAGTTGTTCGTCGCTTTCTCCCATTCCGACGATGAGACCAGAGCATGCAGATAGTCCAGCATCCTGAGCTGAGTGCACCGTGTTGACGCGGTCTTCGTAGGTGTGGGTGGTGCAAATATCTTTATAGTGGTCTTCACTAGTGTTGAGATTGTGGTTGTAAGCGTCAACCCCAGCTTGTTGTAAGCGTTCAGCTTGTCCTTCTTTGAGGATGCCAAGACAAGCGCATACTTCTACTTCGGGGTGTTCTTCTTTGAGGCTTTCAACCATTCCAGCAACACGTTCAACATCGCGGTTGGTTGGGCCTTTGCCTGATGCAACCATACATACACGAGATGCCCCTCCAGCAATACCGTGCCCTGCCTGTTTGACGGCTTCGTCAGGTTTAATCCACGTGTATTTGAGAATATCGGCTTCTGATCCTAATCGTTGAGAACAATAGGTGCAGTCTTCTGGACATAGGCCAGATTTGAGGTTGACGAGGTAGTTAATTTTGACGGTGTTTGAAAAATAGTGGCGACGTAGCTGACCGGCGGCTTCTACCAGGGTAAAGGTAGAAAAGTCTTCTGCGGTGAGCATGGCTAAGGCTTCTTCGCGGGTGGCAGGTTGTCCGCCGTTGAGAATGCGTTGAGAAATCTCTAGAAAGTTGGTCGTCATAGACTCATCTAACTGTTTTTTTGAACGGTGTTCAATTCAAAACGCGCCAACACCCCTGAAGTTCTCCAGAAAATCTCAGGTAAGCGTCATTTTAAGGACATCTACATCACATGATGACTAGCCACAGCCACCTGAACCGCACCCGCAGTTGCCACCACAACCGCCACCGGAACTTTCTTGGTCTCCCAGAAGAACCTCAGCATAAGACCGAGCATCTGAATCTCCTTGAGATTCAAAGAATGAAACATATTCTTCTACGATATCTCGACCTTGCACTCCAGAAATCTCTAAACGTGCATTACGAATAGAAACAAAATCTTCAAAAACGCTCAACGACGCATTCTCTTGGTTTTGTTCCAGCATCAACGTATCGATGACGTGCAATCCTAAAGATTGTAAGGACTGTAGTCGTTGGACTCGTTGCTGACGCAAGAAAAGACTGTGCGAACCAATGAGCAGACGGAGAGCAACGAGAACACCAACCGCTCGCATTGGGCTAAGTGCCTGAGCCGCGTCGGATACCTTGTGAACTGGCAAAAAGTCGAGAACCAACTGTCCAGGTTGTCCGTGCGTAAGCGACTCTAATTCTTCAGCTGCGTCCATCAATTTACGCGCTAACGTTTGATCATCTTCTGCGTCTGCAACCGTTACAACAACTTGCGGAATATCAGAAAGAGGTGCTGCACCGAGTAAATTAGCGATTGTTATTTCACGACCAAAAAATTCGGTACGTTGCTGTGCAGCTAATTCGACAAGAGCGAATTTTGCACCTGGACCAGAGCTCAAAATATCAACAACATCGTTAATAGTCAGATGCTCTTTATGAGAAACACGTGCTTTGAGTTCAGAGAAGTTCAGTGTCATATTTCCATTCAACCCCATTGTTTATCTATTTTTTTGTTCTCTGAACCGTTTTACAATAATGTGGTGGCTCTATCACGTGAAAAAATTTTGGACACAGCATTCTCCGTTCTCAACCAATATGGTTTAGCGGATCTTTCGATGCGCAGATTAGCCACCGAGTTAAACGTCGCACCAGGTTCTTTGTACTATCACATTCGCAATAAACAAGAGCTTCTTGCCTCTTTAGCCTCAAGAATGCTCTCCGCCGTTCACTGCACTGGAGACACTGAGGCTATATCACTGTATAACGGCACTCAAGAACTTTATACACAGATTATTTCTATCCCTGAAGGCGCCGAAGTTATTCGTTTAGCCTTAGCGCTTCACCCTGAAGATTTACCTTTTCTATGCAAGCTAGCAGAACTCTTCACCCACCAACGAGACGATATTTCAGGGATGGTTGCCGCAAAGTCTTTAATACATCTTTGTCTCAGTCTCATCGAAGAAGAACAAACAACAGCTGTGCTTGAAGCACGAGAGACGATGCTGACGCCCCCTTCTTCTTATCAAACAAGTATCCAAGCGCTCATTCATGGGTGGTTATCTACGGAATGCTCGTAAATACCCTAAAAGTAATACATCCGAAACGATGAAAACTGTCATCTTTAGTGAGAACAAAAACAAGACTTCACCACGGGGAGGGAATACGTCGTGGGAAAATATCGTTGATATTCCCGAAACTGCCACATCATCATGTATGAGGTTTGAAGGTTACAACTACAGGAAAGAAGATATATCGCTATGAGCAATTTTGCTCAACCACATTGGAAGGATCTTCCTCACCATCAAGAACAGGTATTACGCATTAGAGATGCATTCAAAGAAAAATACGGCGTCTATCCTGATGGTGTCTGGTCTGCTCCTGGACGCCTTAACCTCTTAGGGGAATATATTGATTTCTTGGGTGGTTCATGTTTGCCGATGCCTCTTCCCTATCGCACCTATATTGCAGGAAGACTAAGAACTGATGGTGTGCTTCGTGCAGAGTCTCTACAGATGCCCGCGGACGAAAGAACCGTCGTTATTCGAGATATCCATCCAGGCAATCTCAAAGGGTGGTTCACATATGTTGCAGGTGTTGCTTGGGCCATGAACCAGGAAGGGGGCAAAGATATTGTTTTACCTAAAAATTTTGGTGCAGATTTACTCATTGATTCTCATGTTCCTGTCGGCGGAGGGCTTTCCTCTTCTGCAGCTTTAGAGTGTTCAACGATTTTGGCACTCCTCGACCTTTCATGCCCTCTACGTGAGGATTGCGATGAGAGTGAGCCGTTACCTTCTGATAGAGGCCCTGGCAATGATGTTTTACGTTCTCGTTTAGCTCAAGTATGTATACGTGCAGAAAACGATGTTGCGGGGGCTCGTACAGGAGGACTAGATCAAACTACCTCATTACGGTCTAAACCACATAAGGCTTTAGCTATTGATTTCCGAGATTTTTCTATAGAACCTCTAGAAGCAGATGTCGAGTCAGCAGGACTAGGTTTCCTCGTCATCAACACCAATACTCCACATGAGCTCTCAGGCGGAGAGTTTGCGGTTCGTCGAGCAGCAGCAGAAGCCTGCGCTCAGGCTCTAGGTTTGGACTATCTTCGCAATGCTCTCCCTGAGGATTTGTCCTGTTCTCAATTAGATGAGCATCAGGCGAAGCTTTGGCGTTTATCGATGGTTGATACAACGACGATTCGTGCTCTTGATGCTTTTGAGGGGACTCAACAACCTCCACAATTTCCTCGTGGTTGGGTTAGACATACTTTTCACGACATGTGCCTTGTAGAGCGAGCGGCATTCCTTCTTCGGAATATGTCAGATGAAACCCCTCATGCGTGGAGTGAACTAGGGCATCTTTTCACAGAATCTTTTATTTCCATGAGGGATGAGCTGAGGGTTTCACGACCAGAGATTGACCTTGCAGTAAACGTCTGTCTTGAAAATGGAGCATTAGGCGCTCGCATGGTTGGTGGAGGATTTGGTGGTGCTGTTATGGCACTCATCGATCAAGACAAGATTCATGACACTGCAAAGAGTGTGGCACAGGCTTATGCTCGTTGCGGTTACGCAGCCCCTGAATTTTTGCCGATGGTTGCGGGATTCCCTGCAGATAAAGATTTCTAGGAGCTATTTAAATCAAGCTGTCCCCTAATATATATTCCCGTAATGGCATATA
The DNA here is from genome assembly GCF_048513015.1 of Rothia sp. P7181. Taxonomy (NCBI): domain Bacteria; kingdom Bacillati; phylum Actinomycetota; class Actinomycetes; order Micrococcales; family Micrococcaceae; genus Rothia; species Rothia sp. P7181. The sequence continues at coordinate 229,253 of NZ_JBLXXZ010000001.1, forward strand.
TACTAGGGGACAGCTTGTCAAGATACGTTAATTATGAAACGTGTACAACAGGTCGTCTCATAATCTGTTTCTCAGCTCGCCGCAACACCTCATGCGTCGTTGAAGCAACTTGACCTTGTCCAAAGAAAATAAACGCCAAGTAATTCTTCATCGGAGAACCCGCAGCCCAGTCAAGATACACGTGCGGAACATTACCGGTCATATCACGAATCTCTAGTGTCAAAGCAGCAATGTTATTAGGGATAGAAGCCCCAGAAGCGCAGAGGATACGTTGGTCGCCTACCTCAACGCCGTGCACCGTTAGCTCAGATTTAAACTGGCTAGGATCCATCACTGCAATTTCCATAAAGAGCACATTCTTATCCCTACCAATATGATGCCCCCATTCTTCACGTTCTCGCTTTTCAAGATAATCAGCAAGATTGAAGTTATCAGGACGATGAGCAATGAGGTGTATGGGCTCATCCGTTTTTTCGAGAATAAATTCAAGAGCCTTTTTATCAAATTTAACGTGGTCAATACGAAGCTCGTATGAGCGCATAGCACGAGATACCAGCGACACAAGCACTATTGCCAGAATGAAAGTGCTAGCAATACGAATACCTTCTGGGCGTTCAATAATGTTAGCAACGGTTGTGTAGACAAAGATAAGAGTGATCAACGAATAGAAAATAACGGAATAAGGTTCTCGATGACGGCGAGCGCTTAGTGTTACTGCAACAGCGGCACTAGTCATGAGCACCAAAACACCTGTAGCATAAGCTCCACCTTGGGCGTTAACATCTGCCTTATAGATGATGGTGATAATAAATGCGGTAATAGTAAAAACAATGACCAGAGGGCGCGAAGCACGCGCCCATTCTGGGGCCATACCGTATCGAGGCAAATAGCGTGGCACGAGGTTCAAAAGACCACTCATCGCTGACGCTCCTGCAAACCAGAGAATGAGAATGGTGGCAATATCGTAGATTGTGCCAAATCCTTCCCCATACATTTCATGGGCCAAGTAGGCTAAAGCTCGACCGTTGGCGTGGCCGCCTTCTTGAAATTCTGCCTGCGGAATGAGCAACGTTGTAACAAAACTTGAGGTAATCAATAACGTACTCATGGTTATTGCCGCTGTTGTCAGTAGTTTACGAGTAGCGATAACACGATGTTTAGTCTGCTCGGCGGTATTCTTCCCTTCAGCTTTGATTTGAGGCATGACAACCACGCCGGTTTCAAATCCACTCATACCTAGCGCAATTTTAGGGAAGACGAGAGCAATAAGACCAAAAGCTAACCACGGGTTTGAATGGCTTCTGAGCAAGGCGTCGGACCAATTGTTGAGGTAGTCGGGGTGCTCAAAGATACGAATCATTGATCCAACGATGACAACGACGTTGACCGAGAGGAAGAAGACAACGAGACCGACAGCAATACCGATAGCTTCTTTGAAGCCACGCAAGAATACTGCTCCGAGCAATCCAAGGAAGAAGAGTGTAATAAGGATATGTTGACCACTAAGGAATGAGGGTACATAAGGATTAGCTTCGACGTGTTCAGCAGCGTCAGCTGCTGAGAGCGTCATCGTAATCATGAAGTCTGTAGTGGTGAACCCTAAAAGAATGAGGACAACAATTTTTGCGTTCCACCGCGAGAGTAATCTTTCAAGCATGACGATAGAACCGGCACCATTTGAGGATTCTGCAGCTACACGTCGGTAGATAGGAAGCGCTCCGAAGAGGGTGACGAATACGAGGAGTATTGTTACGAGCGGGCTGAGTAGTCCTGCTGCGAGTGCTGCGATAGCTGGCTGGTATCCGAGGGTTGAAAAGTAGTCGACGCCGGAGAGGCACATGACTTTCCACCAAGAGTGACCTTCATGTTGCGGGCGTTTTCTACCGTGGGGGCCTTGGAGGTTGCCTTTGAGTTCTTGCCCGTTATCTAAGAGCCATGTGCGAGATATATGGCGAACTTTTTGGGTGATAGTTGATGTCGCCTCTGGTTCAGGATCGCTATTGTGTGTTCGTTGAGCGATACTGCGCTGTTTATTTTTGAGCGTAGACCCCATCAGGGGGACCTTTCTAGGAACGCACTATTGTGCGTAATCATGAATAAGACTCTGGCGAGTATACTCCTGTTTTTCGAAGCAAGGTACTCAGCAATGTTATTTTTTAATTTCTACTGGTCAGAAGTGTCATTTTTGGCTATTTTGTGATGTGTTGTTCAATAAACAATAGGATTTAAAGGTACACAAAAGACTATTTTTGGGGGTTTGAGATATCAGTCGTATAGGTTTTGCGCCTAGATTCAAACGCGTGTTTTGTAAATCGCCTTCTACCGATAGAGAAAATTTTGATGAAAAGCTTTTATTTATGATTCTGCACCAACTATTCTGGTTATGAGCATTGTTCTGATGCTTCGAGTAGATACTCTAAGAGTTCTTCTCGTCTTGAGATGAAAGGATAGTTCCGTGGGTTTCGATCTTGATGGAATGAAAGACAAAATCACTGAAGGCGTCGAAAACGTCAAAGATGTTGTCAATGAAAAAATTGGTAAAGACGTTGTCAATGACGATATTGTCAACCAGGCAAAAGAAAAAATCAGCGAAGGTATTGACGCTGTAACCGAAAAATTTGGTAAGTAAGTTTTTCGTCGAACGCTCCATCTGTAAGATGGGGCGTTTGGTCTTTTAAGGCTACTTTTCGCTGTAAAAGTATGGCAATATCAGCCTTTTTTAGTTTCCTCAAAAAATTTTTTATTTTCTGCGTGACATTTTTGGAGGTTGTTTCGTCTTACTAGTGAGAGGTTGCAAGTTTGCTTCCTCGAAAGACCTCATATCTATGAAGGAGGCTCTTATGAGCATCGGAGATAAAATTCAGAACGGCGTTGAAGACGTTACCGGTAAGGCAAAAGAAGCTGCTGGCAAAGTAACTGACGATTCTCAGCTAGAAGCAGAGGGTAAAGTTGATCAGCTCAAATCCACTGTTAAAGACGGTGTAGAGAAGGTCAAGGACGCTGCTGGCGACATTATTGATTCCTTCAAGAAGTAATTTATTCTTTTAGAAGCTGTGGGCGGTACCGATTTTTCGGTATCGTCCACAGTTTTTTGTGCCATCATACTTCCAGTAGCAAGGAGTTTTCTGTGTTACCTCGTATCAGTATTTTTAAAAGAAAGAAGTTTGCCATGACAAACCGTCAACAATCAACGTTTATTCAGGCCCAGCAGGCTCTTGAGCAGGGTTCTGTTGTTATTTTTTGGAGACCGGGGTGCCCTTTTTGCGAGCGCCTTGATGCTGGTTTAGGTGACGATGGAGATAACGCCGTATGGGTCAATATTTGGGAAGATTCTGAGGCTGAAGAATTTGTTAAATCGGTCAATCAGGGAAATGCTGTTGTTCCCACGGTTTCTACAGCTGAAAAGTCTTTTGTTGCTTCTGCTCCTGATGCTGCTGAGACTGTGCGCCGCCTAATCAAGACGGCATCAGCTTAGAAGTTTTATGTTGTGTGAGATTTTGTAATTCCAAAAAATCCACACCTTTCAATCCCAGGGTTATCCACAATCGTGGATAACCCTGGGGAAAATAGTTACACCCCTGTAATTACGCGAAAGTGGCTTCTTGGTTTTATCGCTTTCTTCACAGAATGACACTCTGAGAATTACACACCTGTAGTTATTAACAATGTGGACAACCTCTGTGGATAACTTTTAGTAGGGTTCTTCCATAGAGGTCAATCCACGTTCTTTGCAGAATGACTTATCGTCCCTGATGAGAGAATTTTTGCATTAGCCACGTCACCGCAGCACCGGTAAACATCCCTCCGAGATGAGCTTCCCAAGAGATGCCAGGGAAGAAGAAACTATAAGCCATATTGATAGCAATTAACACCAAAATAGGAGAAGAATTTTCGCCGCGAAGACGCGTTAAAACCCAAAAAGCACCAAAGAGCCCAAAGACTCCCCCAGAAGCACCAATGGTGGTGACAGATGGGGCAAAACTCAGAATACTTGCCAAAGACACTGCAATGGAACCACCGATAATAGAACACAGGTAGAGGGCTATAAATTTTATTCTTCCCAGGCGAAATTCTAGTTCACGGCCAAAAAGCCAAAGAGAGAACATGTTAAGCGCCAGATGGGAGATATTCCCTTGGCTATGGAGAAAACCGCTCGTAAGAAAACGCCACCATTGGTGTGTTTCAAGAACATAATTCCAGTTAAAAGCGAAGGTGTTGAACATAAAGTGCCCAGGAATTAATAATTGAGCGCCATAGACTATCGTGGTTAGTGCTATCAATAGATAGGTGATAAGAGGAGAGCCTTGTTGCATTATTGCTCTCGTTATCTTTTGAGTGGATGTCCTATCGGGGTGGCAAGACCGGCATAAAATACCGACTTCTACAGGAATCTGACAGTCACCGCAGGTTGGTTTTTGGCATTGTTTACATCGTGCATATGCCATTTTGTCAGGGTGTTGAGAACATGTAGGAAATGAATATTCGGAGGATTCTCCATACAGGGGTGGCTGATAGTTCATCTGTGTATTTTCTCTGAGTGTTGTTGTGGTGATGCAATAAGAGCCCGTCCAGGGTAAATACCGGACGGGCTCTTATCTCACCTCAATAAGGTTTAGAGCTCTTCAATATCGATAGAAGAAATAACGACGTCTTCTACAGGACGATCCATATTTCCGGTCTTGACGCCTTCAATAGCGTCTACGACTTTCTGAGATGCTTCGTCTGCGACTTCACCAAAGATGGTGTGACGGCCGTTGAGCCAAGGAGTCTCTACAGTGGTGATGAAGAACTGTGAGCCGTTGGTGCCGGGGCCAGCATTTGCCATAGCAAGAAGGTATGGCTTGTTGAAGGAAAGTTCAGGATGGATCTCATCTTTGAATTGGTATCCGGGGCCGCCGATGCCCTGCCCGAGGGGGTCTCCACCTTGAATCATAAAATCACGGATGATGCGGTGGAAGATGACATCTTTGTAGAGAGGGCCTTCTTGTGGTTCACCGGTGTGAGGGTGTGTCCATTCCTGAGTACCATTGGAAAGACCAATGAAGTTTTTAACGGTGATGGGTGCATGATTACCGAAGAGGTTCACCACAATGTCACCGTGGTTGGTATGAATAGTTGCTTTAGCAGTTGCGTTAGTCATAGTTCCTATTTTCGCATGTTCTGTCATAGTCCGCTAGCCTATGAGACACTTATGCACTCAGCGAAAGTGTTTTTAGGGTGTGGGTTTCTCCTCTTTTTTGGTCGTTCAGGTGTGTTCATGAACTTTAGCGAGAAGTGAAATACAGGGGTTTTTGCGAGCTAAACCTCTGTTTTAGGAAAATAGTACGTAAGCTAGGTATTGATCATAATTTTCCATAGGACACTTTGTTTTATGGTGTAACGATAGAGAAAGGCAGACCTCATGGTGTGTGCACGTAAAGTGTCGAAAGCTCAGAAGCTTGCAGAAAAGACTTTCGCTAAGGCTCAGAAAGCTACCGGCAAGAAAGCTGAGAAGCTTACTCAGCTTGCTGAAGCTCAGGCAGCCAAGGCTAGTGAAATTGCTCAGAAGTATGCAGAAAAGACCCGCGCGAAGAGTGGCGAGGTTGCTGCTGTTGCTGCAGATAAATTAAGTTCTTTCGATATTCCGGAGCAGGCTGAGAGCCTTGTTGAGAAGGCAACTGGAAATAAGAAAGCTCTTAAGAATGCACAGAAGCAGGCGGTTAAAGCTGCGAAGGCTTATGCGAAAGAGCAGAAAAAAGCCACTAAGGGTGGAAACAAGTCCTTGGTTTTCCTTGGTTTGATTGTTGCTGGAGCAGTTGCAGGTTATGCTGCGTATAAAGCGTCTCAGCCAGTAGAGGATCCTTGGAAGACTCCTCAGAGCTAGTTCTTATGCTCAGATAATGAGCGAAGGAGTATTCAAGAGATTCCTTCTTCAAAATACCCCTGATGATTGGATGTCGCATCTATTCATTAGGGGTATTTTTATAGGAATATCAAGAAGCTGAATAAGAGCATGCAAGTTTTTGTTAGGCAGAAATAGCTATGGGGAGGATGGTTCAAGCCGTCATATGCGGTGAATTGTTTAGAGATAAACAAATGACTCCAAACCTCTACAAGGCTTGGAGTCATTCTCAACCATAAAAATAGCTCGGCGACGACCTACTCTCCCACACCGTCCCCAGTGCAGTACCATCGGCGCAAAGAGTCTTAGCTTCCGGGTTCGGGATGGATCCGGGCGTTTCCCTCTTGCTATAATCACCGAAACGTGGAGGCGAGGGGACTCGAACCCCTAACCCCCTGCTTGCAAAGCAGGTGCGCTACCAATTGCGCCACGCCCCCGTGGTGTTACATATAAGAGTCTACAACACTGATCAAAACATGAGCAAATCAAGAAGTTATGACTTGCAACACTTTATCTCTTAAATAAAGTGGGGAGCACCCCGCTACAAGGTGCTCCCCACGTGCATTTCGCTACGGACTACTGATGCGATTGCACCTCTCTTATCTCTAAGAAAGATTAGGTACGACATCCGCATCTGAGCGAATATCGATAATTATTGTTCTTTCGTAATACCATCTAAGTGAACTCGAGAAGCAGCTGATTCAGCAATACGCTTTTCTTCCTCACTGGGATTGATGTACTCGACGTACCCATCAGTGTCAGTCTCTTCAACCGAGTCCTCAGCACTGAAGTGATTCTCTGAAATATGCAACCCATGAGCACCGAGAATTCGAGCTACACGGTCAATTTCTTCAGGAGTAGGGACATCGTCAGTTACTTTTCTGATGTATTCGTTAATACGCTGATCAGAAACATAGTCTTCACCACGAGCAGCACGAGAAAGCATCAATTTACGTATAACTTCTTCGAGCTGAGCATCGGTCAAACGCCGACGCAACACTGCCATAACGGCCGCTCTATCCTGTACCGGGACGTCTTCGGGGTAACCGACACTCAACCAGTCAATAACACGAGAGACGATATTTCTCTGAGGCATCCCGCTACTCCTTTGCTAGGGATTCAAAGACGAGACATCCTATCCCGCCACACCAAATAGGTTAAACCCTGTGGAATGATAAATAAAATCTTTAGCAATCCATAAGATTCCCATAATAATAACAAGGACAATCACTGCAAAGATACTATAAGCGATGAGTTTACGGAATGAAGATGGTGGCTCCACCTCAATGAGGCGCCCATCTGCGGTGTATTCGGTTGTTCCAGCAAGCATTCTCAAGCCAATAGCGTAGAAAGCTGGAATACCAGCACCGAACACTAGGCCTGTAAGAATTACAGGGACGACCCTCTGTGCAATTTCAAAAAGACTCATATTTTAGGCACCCACCTTATGGGCTGTATTTTCAGAGACACCAGATTTAAGTGTTTGAACTGATTCTTTGGACTGTTTATCGGCACCAGATTCTCCCCACTCATCGTTGACGTTTGACGCATCAACAGGAGCTTTCTTGGAATGTAGATACATCCACAAGCAGAAACCGATGAGGATAAGGAATACGGCCAGTTCACCTAAGAACCCGCTACCTGTTACAGCATTGAGATAGTGCCCAATCATCCACGTTATTGCGCCGATACTACCTGCAGCAGGCAAGGTAATAATCCAAGCGATAACCATACGTCCAGCAACACCCCAGCGAACTTCAGCACCGCGGCGACCGAGCCCAGTACCAAGGATAGACCCTGTTGCTACATGGGTTGTAGACAGTGCCATACCGAAGTGGGAAGAGGTCAAGATAATAGCGGCAGAGGATCCTTCAGCTGCCATACCTTGAGGTGTATCAATCTCGACAAGCCCTTTACCTAAGGTGCGAATAATGCGCCAGCCACCCCAGTACGTACCAAGAGCGATAGCAAGAGCGCAAGTAAATTTAACCCAGAAAGGAATATCTGCATCGGGCGTAATTTCTCCGGAAGCAACAAGCGCTAGGAAGATAACACCCATGGTTTTCTGAGCGTCGTTTGTGCCGTGTGCCAGTGAAACCAAAGACGCAGTACCAACCTGACCCCAACGGAATCCTTCGTATTTCTTTTTATCCGAGACGGGGCGGGAGATTTTGTAGATAAGCCAGGTACCTACCGTTGCAACCATACCCGCAACGAATGGTGCCATCACAGCGGGGATAACAATTTTCGCTGCGACACCGCTCCACTGCACACCAGAGAATCCAAAAGCTGCAATGGCTGAGCCAATCAATCCGCCAAATAGGGCATGAGAAGAGCTAGAAGGCAATCCGAGAAGCCATGTCAGAACGTTCCATAAGATACCGCCGACAAGTCCGGTGAAGACAATCAGGAGGAGCCCTGAATTGTCACCAGCAACAGCATCGAGATTAACAATGCCCTTACCTACAGTGCGAGCAACTTCTACAGAGAGGAATGCTCCAATGAGGTTAAGAACAGCAGAAAGAGTTACAGCAGTTTTAGGTTTGAGAGCACCGGTGGCAATAGAAGTTGCCATAGCGTTTCCGGTGTCGTGAAATCCGTTCGTGAAGTCAAAGGCTAAAGCCGTAAGAACCACGATAGCTAAGATAATAAGTTCAGTAGTCACCCTTTGATTATGAACATAGTTATTCGGTATAGGAAGCTAGGTGAACACGGTAAAAACAACCATAAAAAAGCAATATAAAACAACATTAACAAACAGTAAACGCAACTTAATCTTTACCAAGAAAATAATAATAGGTTAAAAAGTTATAAACTCACCCTAAATAACAGGTTTACAATCGACATAAAACAAAGTTGATTCACTTAATAAATATGTTGGTTTATGTTGGCTTAGGAATAGTTCACCTAGGGGATTAATGAGTTAAACCCCATCTTTAGATGCTGTTTACCAACTGTTCACCTTAAAAACAGTGGGATACTCATCACAAAGACTATATAACTCTGGATATAAAAAATGACTCCAAACCTCTACAAGGCTTGGAGTCATTCTCAACCATAAAAATAGCTCGGCGACGACCTACTCTCCCACACCGTCCCCAGTGCAGTACCATCGGCGCAAAGAGTCTTAGCTTCCGGGTTCGGGATGGATCCGGGCGTTTCCCTCTTGCTATAATCACCGAAACGTGGAGGCGAGGGGACTCGAACCCCTAACCCCCTGCTTGCAAAGCAGGTGCGCTACCAATTGCGCCACGCCCCCTCGGCTATAACCTCTATGAGATTTTATAAAGAATCCGTAGATTCTTTCCAAGATTTTTTAACATCTTGATTTTCCTGAACCTTCTTCGTCAAAAACAATCCAAGAACTGTTGTTGAAACAACGACAAGTATCTTTTTCATTTTTGCCTTTCGGTAAGGAAGTGGGCGTACCAGGAATTGAACCTGGGACCTCTTCGTTATCAGCGAAGCGCTCTAACCGTCTGAGCTATACGCCCTTACCTGTCCCTTAGGACGAAATAAAACTTTACACGACCTTCTCGACTTTTCCAAATCGATATTGGGTATTTTAGGTCACATTTATAACGTTCTAAGGAAACAAGGAAAATTTCTAGTCATCAGTCAAGGTCAGACCGATACCGCCAACAAGCTTTGCAGCAATGTTGTACAGCATCGCGGCAATAACACCAAGCAACGTAAAGAGAATAACGTTCACCACAGAAATCATAGTGGTGTACAGTGCAACCTGCCCCAACGACAAGAAATTAGAAATATCAATATGGTTGCCAGTAGTGCCAAGCATCGTCAAAAGATCATTAATGCCATCAAACAATCCTGTAGCCTGCATAGCAAGCCACAAAACCACTGAAGACACAACAAAAACAATACCCACAGCAACAGAAAGCAAGAAAACTAGCTTAGCCACAGACCATGTATCAACTTTGGCAACAACAAGGCGAGCACGACGAACTTTAGAGCGAGGCGCAGGACGCACCAACGGCTTATTGCGGTGAGCAGCAGAACGTGTGCCGTTGCTGCGAGCCCCCGCACGCTGTTTATTCGCAGTAGGGCGTGCACCTTGTTTACGGGTGCTAGTACCGGTAGTGCTCACTCTTAGTTACCTCCGTGTGCATTCTCTTCAGAACTCTGAGCTACTACTTGCTCAGACTCAAGCTGATGACTCTCTAACGGTACTGTATTATCGACCGCTTCGGTGCGTTCACCATCATTTTCTTCTTCAAGCTGTCGGTCTTGGTTACGAGCAACACCAACAATATGGTCATTTTTGCCAGGCTTAGCAAAAATAACACCCATGGTGTCACGTCCTTTAGCAGGAACTTCAGCAACAGAAGTACGAACAACTTTACCTGATTGCATAACGACTAAGACTTCGTCATCGTCTTCAACAATCAGACCTCCCACAAGGTCACCACGATCTTCAGCCAACTTAGCGACCTTAATACCAAGACCGCCACGACCTTGAATACGGTATTCTCCGACCTTCGTACGCTTTGCATAGCCACCTTCGGTTACAACAAAAACATACGAATCATCAGAAACAACATTCATACTCAACAGTTCATCACCGTCACGGAACTTCATGCCCGTCACGCCAGAAGTTGCACGCCCCATCGGACGCAACGCTTCGTCAGTTGCAGTAAAACGTAATGACTGACCTTTGCGAGAGATCAGCATCAAATCGTCTTCGGCCGAGGCAAGCCCAGCAGAAACAAGTTCATCGCCATCACGTAGGTTAATAGCAATAACACCAGCAGTACGATTGGTATCGTAATCACTTAGTTTGGTCTTCTTCACCAGACCGCCCTTAGTAGCTAGTACAAGGTAGGGAGCGTCCTCATAAGATTTCAGCTCCATCACTTTGGCTATGGTCTCGCCCGGCTGGAAAGCTAAGAGGTTAGCAACATGCTGACCTTTAGCGTCACGACCGGCTTCCATTAGTTCATAAGCCTTTGTACGGTAGACGCGGCCCAGATTAGTGAAGAAAAGAATCCAGTTATGTGTTGTTGTGACAAAGAATTGTTCGACAACGTCATCACCACGTAGCGCGGCACCCTTAATGCCCTTGCCGCCACGGTGCTGGCTTCGATACTGATCAGAGCGAGTACGTTTAACATATCCGCCACGGGTAATGGTTACGACCATCTCTTCTTCAGGAATAAGGTCTTCCATCGACATGTCACCGTCATAGCCCATCAGAATCTTGGTACGACGATCATCACCATAACGATTGACGATATCGGCAAGTTCTTCAGAGATAATTTCACGCTGACGAGCCTCAGAAGCGATAATCTCGTTATATTCTGCAATCAAACGCATTAATTCATCATGACGAGTTTGAATCTTCTGACGTTCCAAAGCTGCTAGACGACGTAGTTGCATATTAAGAATTGCTTGAGCCTGAGCTTCATCAATATCAAGCAATGCCATCAATCCACTGCGAGCATCGTCAGCTGTTGCAGAACGACGAATCAGCGCAATGACCTCATCTAAAGCGTCAAGAGCTTTGAGCAACCCGCGAAGAATATGTGCTTCTTCTTCAGCTTGACGTAGACGATAACGAGTACGTCGAACAATAACCTCAATTTGGTGATTTACCCAGTGGCGGATAAACGCATCCAAAGAGAGTGTACGAGGCACACCATCAACAACGGCAAGCATGTTAGCAGAGAAGTTTTCTTGCAACTGGGTGTGCTTATAAAGGTTGTTCAGGACAACCTTAGGGACAGCATCACGTTTGAGAACGACAACTAGACGCTGTCCGGTACGGCCAGAAGTTTCATCACGTAAATCAGCGATACCGGTAATCTTATGCTCTTTGACAAGGTCAGCAATTTTAATAGCAAGATTATCGGGGTTTGCTTGATAGGGGAGTTCGGTAATGACGAGGCACGTGCGGCCGTGAATCTCTTCGACGTTAACCACAGCACGCATCGTAATGGATCCGCGCCCTGTACGGTAAGCATCTTCAATGCCCTTATGTCCAAGGATAGTTGCACCAGTAGGAAAGTCAGGACCTTTGACCCGTTCTAACAATGCGTCAAGAAGTTCTTCGTTGGTTGCATCAGGATTTTTAAGGAACCATTCCACACCTTCTGCTACTTCACGTAGGTTGTGAGGAGGGATGTTGGTTGCCATACCTACCGCAATACCTGAGGAGCCATTGACTAATAGGTTAGGAATACGTGAGGGAAGAACAGTCGGTTCTTGGTTTTTACCATCGTAGTTGTCTTGATAGTCCACGGTATCTTCGTGGATATCACGAACCATTTCTAATGCGATAGGGGCCATCTTCGTCTCAGTGTAACGAGAAGCTGCCGCTCCGTCGTTACCGGGAGAACCAAAGTTTCCTTGACCTAGCGCGAGCGGGTAACGCATGGTCCAATGCTGAATCAGACGTACCAAGGTGTCATAGATAGCGCTATCACCGTGGGGATGGTACTGACCCATCACGTCACCGACCACGCGAGCGCATTTATTAAAAGCTCGTTCAGGTCGATAGCCGCCATCGTACATCGCGTAGATGACTCGGCGGTGCACAGGTTTTAGCCCATCACGTACATCCGGTAAAGCACGTCCGATAATGACAGCCATTGCGTAGTCTAGGTACGAACGTTCCATTTCTGAGCGGAGGTCTACTTTGTTCACTCGTCCGTGAACGGTAGTTGCTGCCGCTAAAGAACTTCCTACAACTTCGCCTTCAATAGGTTCTGTGGAATCATTCTGAGTTTCATCGCTCATGTGAAGTTTTCCGTTTCTTTTCGTCCTTGATTTATATTCCTTGAGCGTTATATAACGCTTGTGCTATGCACATATTCCCTAGACATCAAGGAATCGAATATCTTTTGCGTTCTGCTGAATAAAGTCACGTCGGGCCTCAACATCTTCACCCATCAGAACAGAGAAAACCTGATCAGCTGCAGCAGCATCTTCTACAGTCACCTGCAAGAGAGTGCGTTTTTGAGGGTCCATTGTTGTTTCCCAAAGCTCGGTGTAGTCCATTTCTCCAAGACCTTTATAACGCTGAATACCATTGTCTTTAGGGAGACGCTGGTTATTAGCAAGACCTCGAGCAACAACCTCATCACGCTCAGCATCAGAATACACATAATCGTGTGGAGCGTTAGACCATTTAATGCGATACAGCGGAGGCTGAGCCAAATACACATACCCAGCTTCAATCAAAGGTCTCATGAAGCGGAAAAGCAAAGTTAACAACAACGTCGTAATATGCTGACCGTCAACATCTGCATCCGCCATCAAAACAACCTTATGATAGCGAGCTTTTTCGATATTGAATTCTTCTCCAATACCAGAACCAAAAGCAGTAATCATCGACTGAATCTCAGCATTACCCAATGCACGATCAAGACGAGCACGCTCTACGTTAAGAATTTTTCCACGTAGAGGAAGAATCGCCTGAGTATTTGGGTCACGCCCCTGAACTGCAGAACCACCTGCAGAATCACCCTCCACCAAATAAATTTCAGAAATCGAGGGATCCTTCGACGAACAGTCTTTAAGCTTTCCAGGCATTGAACCTGTCTCTAGCAACCCTTTACGGCGAGTTGTCTCGCGAGCGCGACGAGCAGCTAAACGAGCGTTAGACGCAGTAATTGCACGACGAACAATGTCTTTAGCTATCTGAGGATTACGCTCAAACCAGTCACCTAAATGATCAGACATCTCACGCTGAACAAAAGACTTTGCCTCAGAGTTGCCCAATTTCGTTTTTGTCTGCCCCTCAAACTGGGGCTCAGAAATTTTTACAGAGACAACAGCAGTCAGACCTTCACGAACATCTTCACCGGTGAGGTTATCGTCTTTATCTCGCAACAGCTTGTTATCACGAGCATAACGGTTCACCAAAGATGTCAATGCAGCGCGGAAGCCTTCTTCATGTGTACCACCTTCATGTGTATTGATGGTATTAGCATAGGTGTGAACAGACTCTTTATAATCGGTGGTCCATTGCATCGCTACTTCCAAGCTCATAATACGTTCAGTATCTTCTGCTTCGAATGCGATAATTTCATCGTTGATAGTCTCTAATTTTTTAGAGCTATTAAGGAATTTAACATAGTCCAAAAGACCGTTTTCATAGAGGTAAGTGACACTCTTATACCCTTGGGCATCTGCGCTCACTCGATTGAGTTGTTCGCCCTTTTTCTTTTCATCCCCAGCGATTTCGTCTTGGGGGAGAACCTCTCGCTGATCAGTGAGAGAGATAGTGAGCCCCTTATTTAAGAACGCCATCTGTTGGAAACGTGCCCTAAGGGTTTCAAAATCAAAAATAGTTGTTTCAAAAATTTCAGGATCAGGCCAGAACGTCTGAGTCGTACCAGTTTCTTCTGTCGCCTCGCCACGAGTCAATGGGTTCTTTGTAACACCACCGTTTTCGAAGGAAATGTTCCAAGCGTATCCTTGACGTCGCACCTGAGTTTCTACGCGTGTAGATAGCGCATTCACAACGGAGATACCTACACCGTGCAAGCCGCCAGAGACAGCGTATCCGCCACCGCCAAATTTACCGCCAGCATGCAAAATCGTCATCACGACTTCTACAGTAGGCTTGTGTTCGGTGGGGTGTTCATCAACAGGAATACCGCGCCCGTTATCGCTAACGCGCACTGCACCATCTTCGAGGATTGTCACCTCAATGTGGTCAGCATGCCCAGCTAAAGCTTCGTCAACAGAGTTATCGACAACTTCGTAGACGAGGTGGTGCAGACCGCGTTCATTAGTTGAACCGATATACATACCAGGACGCTTACGAACAGCTTCTAGCCCCTCGAGAACCGTAATATCGGCTGCACCATATTCATGAGGTGTTTCTTCAGTTGCCACAGGTATAAGGCTCCTTGAGTAAGATTTAGCGCACCCCCATCAAGACCTCTTACAACCTCGCTCATTACTATGAGCAAAGGTTGCATGAATTGCTCATTTAATGAGCGATGCAGAGTTAGAAATGCGCAGTACATTTACGCTCAATTCTACCGGAAAGTAGGGAGATATCGCCCTCTTTGTTGCCTTTTGTAAGGGTTATTCTTAGTATGCACCCGCTAGAACGCCTAGAATCAGCGCTTCTAGCGCACGAGGGTATTACGCAATAGGTTCCCCGTTGCTATGAGATTCTCTTCTTAGATGAGAAAACTATCCGTAGGTATCTCGTGGACCACGCCCTCCAGGCGCAACTAATTTTCCGTGTTTCCATTGTCGTGTATGGGGCCCCAAAATAATAATATCGGTGACAATACCGGCACCAAGTTCCCTCTCAAACATCTTCAATATTTCTTCTTTCATCAGCTTTAAGCTGGTAGCCCACGAAGTAGATGTACATCGAATAGTGACTTTAGTGTCTTGATATTTTTCAGGGGTTGTATGCTCGGCAACGTGTTCTCCCATGAGTTCTTTCCAACGAGCAAGAACAGAAGAAACAGCAACAGGCTCTTTCCAACCTCGACTACGAATTAATTTATCAATAGCGTAGCTCAAAGGTTGAGGATCACGATAATCTTCACCAGCGCCGGTATATCCACCCATTTGAGCAATATTATGCCGTTGATAATATTGTTGTGGCTTCTTCTTTCCCGGTTGCTGAACCATAGAAGCACTAAAATCTTTGAGAATTTTTCGGGCAGCATACCCTTTGAGAGGAGCTTCTCCTCTCTCAGAAGCAGCATAACGCATTCTTTGCAGCATAATTGCTGGTGCTTGGGCGTATTGCTCATCAAAATTCATGAGAAGACAGTTCTTTCACTACGATATGCCATTAAGATACTCAAGCAAGAGACGCATGCCCCGGAGTCACTCTAATCATAGTGATATCTTCACCAAGCTCTTGCGGAAGGTCCTCTTCAATAGCACATGTTACTAACACTTGTTCAGCGTCAGATACGATTGCACCAAGACGTTTCCGGCGCGCAGTATCTAGCTCAGCAAAGACATCATCGAGGATAAGAATAGGGCACGATTCTACGCTTTGTTGATCTTTTCTATGAACGTACCAAGAACCTAGTTTTAACGCTAGAGCTAAGGACCAGCTCTCCCCATGAGATGCAAAACCTTTAGCGGGTATATCACCAATTTTCCATATCATCTCATCGCGATGAACACCGATGAGGCTCACTCCACGCTCAATTTCTTCAGATTGTTTGTCTTCTATTGCTTGCATCCAAGCCTTACTAATCTCAGCAACACTCAGCTGTGCTGCTTGCGGCAAGGTCCGTTCTGTAATATCAGGAAAAATTGTTGATTCATAGGTAATGCCAATAGCTTTAGACCCGTCAGTGAGCTGCTGATAAGCGTATTGAATTTCTGGAACTAAGCGCGCCAACGCATTCCATCGAGAATGAACAAGTAATGCCCCAGCTTGAGCAATCTGTTCATTCCAGATATTCAACGTATGACGATGCTCCTCAGTGATTCGTCCACCTCTCATCGTTTTCAGAAGTGAATTTCGTTGTCTGAGGATTCGCTCATAATCACTTCGGTAAGAAGCAACAACAGGACGCAGAGAAACAGCCAAATCATCAACAAAACGTCTCCGACATTGAGGTTCACCTTTAACGAGTTGTAAATCTTCAGGCGAGAAAAACACCGTCGAGGTAATCCCCAATGCTTCACGGGCACGAACCGGAGCAGCTCTATTGATACGGACACGGTTACTATGCCCTGGGGCAATTTCAAATTCAGTGATGGTCTGCCATTTTCCTCTCACAACACGAGTCCGTATATATGCTCGTTGCGCCCCCACCTGAACTAAAGGCCCATCATGAGATACTCGATGTGAAGAAAGCTCCGCAGTGTAGTTAATAGCTTCAACAATGTTGGTTTTACCGACCCCATTAGCGCCAAGGAATACAGTGACACCGGTAGATAACGGTAAATTCAGTAGCGAGTAGGTACGGTAGTTCATCAACGAAATATGGTCGATGTACACACAAACCTTCCGTTCTTCACACAGTCCTTAGAGGTAAGAGACGTAACTAATTAGGCAGGCGAACAGGCATGAGCAAGTATCGATAGTCACTTTCGTCTTCACCCATCAATTCTTTTTGCCCTGAAATAGAAGCGGGTTTTGCAGGATCAGTGAAAGAGAATCGAATAAATTCTGTTCCGAAACTGTTAAGACCTTCTGAAAGGTAGGAAGGGTTAAACGCTACCGTAATGCTCTCTTCACCTTCAAGATGAGCGCTCAGCGTTTCCGTTGCTTGAGCGTCTTCGCCAGTTCCAGCATCCAAAGTGACTTGGCCTTCGCTAAAGACAAGACGCACTGGTGTATTACGTTCTGCAACAAGCGATACACGTCGTACGGCTTCAAGCAAATCGGAAGTTCTAACAATTGCGTGAATTGGTGTTGAGTCAGGAAATAGTGATCGAATTTTCGGGTATTCTCCGTCAACAAGCAAGCTAGTGGTTCGACGTCCACCTGATTCAAAGCCGATTAGCTCATGAGAGTCAGAAAGCGCTATGTTCAGTTCTCCTGCTCCGCCGAGAGTTTTAGCTACTTCTGACATAGTTTTTGCTTTAACTAGTACCGCAGTTTGGATATCTGATGACGTTGGCGCCCAGGTGAGTTCGCGCATTGCTAGACGATAACGGTCAGTGGCAAGCAACGTCATTTTTTCCCCCTCAATCTCTACCAAAATAGCGGTAAGAATGGGGAGGGTATCGTCTTTAGAAGCGGCAACAACAACTTGCGATACAGCTTTCGCAAACGAGTTCCCTTCAACTGTTCCTGAAATCGTCGGCAGTGTTGGCAATTCTGGGTAGTCAGCTACTGGCATGGTGCTGAGGTTAAAGCTTGCAGTGCGACACTGAATGTGCATTTTCGAATCATGCACGCTGACATTAACATCTGCATTAGGCAAGGAACGGCAGATTTCTGCAAGAAGCCTTCCAGAAACGAGAGCTACGCCTTCTTCTTCAATAGTGGCACTAACGTTGAGTTTCGCAGAGGTTTCGTAGTCAAAACTTGCGATGGAGACTTCTCCTTCGGCTGCGGTAATTAGCAGCCCTGATAGAACAGGTGCAGGTGGTCGAGGTGAAAGTGATCGAGCAGTCCAGCCGACTGCTTCTGTGAGGACATCACGTTCGATAGTAAATTTCACCGGTACCCCTTGTGCAATAAGTCAAAGAAAAGTTGTGAGCTCATCGAAGTTGTGAGCACATTTTGTTTTTCAGTCTACCGGATATTTTCAACAGTACTGTTGCAAACATCAGAAGATAGGAGGTTTTTAGTCGTTATCACTCCACAAAAAACCACTAGCGTATATACACAATAAGGCATATACGCTAGTGGCTATTATTTGATGGCTTTAGCAACCTAGTTTTTTAAACTCAATAGTCGCTTCAGCAGTATAAGTATCGCCAGTTCCGGTAGAGCTATTACGACCAAGTACAGCATCTTCTCCACCCTTTGGGTCTGCAGAGAACGTAAAGACTGCTCCTGCACCCTTCGGAATAGGCCCAGCGAAGATAATAGACAGGTAAGTTCCACGATCTTCAATGAGAGCAGGCGGGAAACTCTCCGAATAAAGTTCTGGACGGTGAGCATCAAGACGCAAGAAAAGTTCGAGTCCGCCTTGGGTAATAGCTGAGGGGTTTGACCATGAAGGGTCAATAGGAATCGTAATCATTGCACCACTAGCTGCACCTTCAGGAAGACCTATATGAAGACGCCACATAAGTTTTTTACTATTAGCGTCGTACCAGTGTTGCATCTCTGCTTCACCATATTGTTGCGCTTTATCTTCTCCAGAAAGACCTTCTCCGTAGAGGACTTTTTTATCATAGTTGTGGTTTGAATAGTCTGGGTCTGTTGCAACGATTCGAGATTTAACTTCCCAGACTCGCATATCGCATGAAGCAGCATAGACCGGAACAACAGATGTTGCGAGGACAACAGGTGCGGCCCAAGCGGCACCTTTAACAAGATGACGACGGTTCACTGTGTGAGACATTATTCCCCTAATAAGAAAAATTTTTAAATTAAAACTTCACTTTTTAGTGTACCTACAAGATATCTAAAAGACGCTTTATTAAATAACCACTCTATTGGCGGGGAGTGTCAGCTAAACGGGTGACATTCCCCGCCAAACTTGCGCTATAACCTGTCTAAGAAAACAGAATATTTAAGAGCACATTAGGGGTTTGAAGGTTATATAAGCTTCAGCAGTATATGGGGTACCTGCCAATACAGCTTCTTCTCCACCAACAGGAACCGTTGTAAAGATAAAACCTCCAGCGGCGCCAGCTGGAATTTCTTGAGGGAAAGAAATTGTTATGTGATCAGTTCCTATAGCTACCTCAGCTGCAGGAAGTTCTTGAGTGAACAGTTCAGGATGGGCTGATCCAAATGCTTTAAACTTTGCAAGAGGATAAGGGGCTGGTTTTGAAGGTGAAGTCCATGAACTGTCAAAGGGGACAGTAACAAGAGCACCTGCTTCTGCCCCTTGTGGGAATCCTAAAGGAATACGCCACCATAGCTTTCCTCTGAAATACCAGTGTTGCATCGAGCTTTCGCCGGGTGGAGTGGTTTGATCGGTGACAACATTATCAAAATTAACATTTGATGGATCTTCATCTGTCTGAATGAGCCGTGACTTGATATACCACGAACCTTCAGGACAAGGAGAAGCTGCATAGCTGGGAATTACTGCTGAACTAAGAACTACAGGTACAGACCAAGCAGCTCCACGAACTATGTGACGACGAGATAGTGAATTCATGGTTCCTCTATAAGAAAGGGAGAACTAGCAAAAACCCGTTGATTTTAGCGACGTTCTCGTTGGTTCATTGCGAGGATGTTTTCTAAAAACTCATGGTGTTGAAAGAAGAACATCTGATAGTCAAATTACAGCCTTTTAATTTTCAAAACAACAATAAGATTCTAGAAACAACATATTTCTGTAATTACAAAGTGCACTTAACCCCTTGGAACACGAGAAGAAAAAATGTAATTACAGAGTTCAAGACCTCCGCAGGAAGCAGAGAAAATGTTATTTGGATGTTTTTCTCTTTAAGGAAGTAGTGTTAATAACGGGTGTGGATTATGTGGAAAACCATTATCAACCGCGAGAATCTAGGGTTTTAGATGTTGATAAGATGTGTTTTAATAATGACTATTAAGTGAATCTATTGTGAATGAATATTTATACCGTATAAGCAATCCACTTAAAACGCATAACTATACACTTAACGTCCACATTTTAAGACCTTAAGTCACACAAGTTATCCACAGGGTCGATATTTTTGTTATTAAGCTTGTCAGAGCTACTTTTGAGACCTTTGAGCCTGCTTAATCTTATTGGTGAGCTCATTGACCTGATTAAAAATCTGGTGTCTCTCCGCCATTAACGTCCTAATCTTCCGATCGGCATGAATCACCGTTGTATGGTCACGCCCACCTAACTCTTGACCAATTTTAGGAAGCGACATATCCGTTAACTCGCGTAGTAGATACATCGCAATTTGACGTGCAGTCACCAGCGTGCGGGTGCGAGACTTCGACTGCAAATCTTCAATCGAGACATCAAAATAGCTAGCCGTAGCAACAAGAATCTGAGAAGCTGTAATTTCCTGAGCACCATCACTCGTAATAAAATCTTTGAGAACTCTCTCCGCTACAGCTAAATCGATAGGTTGTTTATTCAACGAAGCAAAAGCCGCGACACGGATGAGAGAACCTTCCAGCTCTCTAATGTTGGTGGTGATGTTCGAAGCAATATACTCCATCACATCATCAGGTACCTCAATCGACTCATTCTGAGCTTTCTTCCTCAAAATAGCAATACGAGTCTCTAGCTCTGGTGGCTGAACATCGGTAATGAGTCCCCATTCAAAACGAGAACGCATACGTTCAACGAAACCAGTGAGCATTTTAGGAGGCAAATCAGAAGTAATAACAACCTGCTTCTGATGGTTGTGCAAGGTATTAAAAGTATGGAAAAACTCTTCTTGTGTATGTTCTTTACCCGCTAAAAACTGAATATCGTCAATCAGCAACATATCAACGTTGCGATAAATCTGTTTGAACGAGGAACCTTCGTCATCTCTAATAGAGTTGATGAATTCGTTAGTGAACTCTTCAGAATTGACATAACGTACCCTGAGCTCTGGATAAAGTCTCTTTGCATAATGCCCAATAGCATGAAGCAAATGAGTTTTACCTAAACCTGAGTCTCCATAGATGAAGAGGGGATTATAAGCAGAGGCTGGAGTTTCCGAAACAGCAAAAGCTGCAGCATGAGCAAAACGGTTAGACTGCCCAATCACAAAAGTATCAAAAGTATATTTATCGTTAAGACGGGCAGAGCTCTCCCACACCGATGAAGCTGTTGATGTTTCTGTATTCTGCTTTGGTTGGGGTTGCTCAACGTCCGAAGCAGGCGCCGATTCTTTCCGAATAGGACTCTTGTTTTGTGTAAAGGAAGGGCTTGCCAAACGCCCTTCTGTCTCTATCTCTTGAACATTTGGAACAGAAGTAAAATTCTGAACACTGTTGCTCTCTTGTATTATGTTTGCGGTGTTAGCTGTCGGCGATGAGACTGTCTGCTGAGAAACTTTTGGCTGGGTGAAAGTAAGATCTGGAGTTTCTTCGAGGCTCGTATCAATGACGATAGCTTCAGTTGTTCCCTCTCCAAAAGCATTCTCTAACGCAACTTTGAATTCTTGATTGATTTTTTGCTGAATAACATCTCTCGCGTATTCGCTAGGAACTGCAATCAGCAGCACCGTTCCCATATGAGCTTGAGGTTGAGCTTGCGAAATAAACCCCATCCATCGCGGACTGACACTAGAACGAAGCGCATCCTTGAGATGAGCCCAACGAAGCATCATGTCTTTATGTGATTGCTCGCTCAAGGTGAACTCCTTTTTCAGTCGGTAATGTTGAGATTAAATTTTAGCGCTTAACCACCAAAATCCACAGTTTTCCACAAGGGTTATACACAGAGTGGAAAACTTGTTATTTACACAGTGTATTTCGTGAGGATACTTTGAGACAGTCTATCGAAGAAGTCGTAAATTACAAGAAAATAGCTGTTGATAAGTTACAAAGTGCTATTCTGTGGAAAACTTGACACTTAAGCCTCTTGCGGGAAGTAATCCACAGCTGTTGATGATAAATTGTGCACATGTTGTGATTAAAAACTTAGCTGTGCCTTGCTTGACCACAAGCAATTAAACTCATAGAGTTTTTTAGTCGTATGTGTACGCTCCGAACGCTCTGTTTAGGCAGGGCAATAGTGTGAAAAAACGCTTAGGATGTGTGCTCATCATCAGAAATAAGCGTCAACCTGTTTCTAAACAAATTGGTGAAGGGTTGCGCGCCCCTACCAAACGCTTTGGAGTAACAAAATGAGCAAGCGGACTTTTCAGCCGAATAACCGCCGTCGTGCCAAGAAGCACGGCTTCCGTCTTCGTATGCGCACCCGCGCAGGTCGTGCCATCTTGGCAAACCGCCGCAGCAAGGGTCGCACCGCTCTTTCGGCATAAATTAAACTCCTTCCCTCCTCGACCTCTGGGGGAATCCTAGGAGTCGAAACCGAAAGGAGAACATGTGCTGGCTCAACAGCACCGGATGCGGACAAAAGTCCAATTCGCAGAAACTACACGTTCCGGTGTCCGTTCTGGGCGCCGGAACTTAGTTCTATATGCAACTTCTCACGGTGAATCTCCGACTATTATTGGGTTCATCGTTTCTAAAACTGTTGGAAACGCTGTCACTCGAAACCTTGTTAAAAGAAGATTACGTGCGTTATCAGCTCTCACCCTTAAAAAAATTCCTCAGGGTCATCAAATAGTTATTCGCGCTCTTCCCTCGTCTTCCCACGCCACATGGGAAGAACTATCACAAGATTACGAAAACGCTTTAACCAGCACCCTTGCTAAAATGGCATCACAACAAAATCTGCAGGCAGTAGCACAAAGCCCTGAAACTGCCCCATTATCTTGCGAGAGGAATGCCGAAAACCCATCATGAAGCACTCCTCTCAAAAACAGCAACCAGACCTCTTAGAACAAGCGCCGCATGAATTTGTACGACCGCAATCTGTACAACATGCTCTATGGACACTACCGCAGAACTTTCTCATTGCTGTACTAAAAATCTATCGAGCAGTCATCTCACCGCTTTACGGAAATGTTTGTAAGTACTACCCAAGCTGTTCAGCTTATGCCTTAGAATCATGCCTTCGACACGGAGCAACTAAAGGACTATCGCTTACTGTTCGCAGGCTTCTACGCTGTCACCCCTGGGCAGCTGGCGGACTTGATGAAGTACCGGCAGGAAAACAGAATTTTCCTGCCGGAAAAGAACCTAAAATTGTTCTTTTAAACCACCCTCAAGACTACCTATAAACCATCTTCATACAGACCAAACTAACAGGCTCAACGAGCCAAGGAGAACTCGATGTTTGACGTCATCCTCTGGCCCTTTAAATGGATTGTTTCCTTTATTCTCTGGGTATTCCATTCACTTTTCACCACATTAGGATTAGACCCCACTTCCGGTCTGACCTGGGTTCTTGCCATTGTCGGGCTAACACTCGTCATGCGAACCCTGACAATCCCTCTATTCCTTAAACAGATTAAATCTATGCGAGGAATGCAAGAACTTCAGCCAGAATTTGCAAAGCTGAAGAAAAAATATCAGGGTAAAACAGACCAGCTCTCACGCCAAGCTATGGCACAAGAACAAATGGCCCTGTACAAAGAACGCGGTGCTAACCCGCTGTCTTCGTGCTTCCCTATCTTGGCTCAGATGCCAATCTTCTTTGGCCTCTTTGAAGTTCTAAGAGGCATCCCTCATGCAGCAGAAAAGCACGAAGGCATCTTAATGCTTTCTAGCGATCTGGTGAAACAGTTCAACGATTCCTATATTTTCGGACAGGTTCCGCTCTTCTCTACGATGCTGAACCCCGGAAATGGAAACCACGCAAGCACCATTATTGTTGCTGGTACTCTCGTTGTGTTGATGTCTGTGTCCATGTTCGTATCTCAGAAACAACTGGGTGCTAAAAACATGTCCGACGCTGCTAAAGAATCTCCCATGTACCGTCAACAGCAGATGATGATTTACATCTTCCCTGTCATCTTCTTGATTTCTGGCATCAACTTCCCTATCGGTGTTCTCGTGTACTGGACTGTTTCAAATATTTGGTCTGTAGGTCAGCAATGGTGGGTTATCCGTAATAACCCAACACCTGGGTCCCAAGCAGAACGAGAGCTCAACGCTCGTCGCGCCGAAAAAGGTTTACCACCAGTTGGTAAAACCAAAGAACAATACGAAGAAGAACTACAAAAAGCACGTGAACGTGCAGCTCAGGGACAGCGTCAGCAACCTATGAGCAAAAAACGTCAGCGTCAGCAACAGAAAAAGAAGAACTAGTTTTAATGGAGCAACTTGTGGAAGAAACACCTGTGTCTGAAGAACACGAAAACTACGAGGAAAAAGACCACCTTAAATACCTCGAAGATGAAGGCGATATTGCGGCAGATTATCTTGAAGAACTCCTAGATATTGCTGATATCGATGGAGATATCGATATCGAGATTCGTAATAATCGCACGTATCTTTCTGTTATTAGTGAAGACAGCGAGAACGAACAACTTAAAGCTCTTATCGGTAAACGAGGAAATACTCTTGCTGCCTTGCAAGAACTCGTACGTTTATCAGTGCTTGCCTCTACCGGAAACCACTCCCGCCTAGTTCTTGATATTGGTGAGTACCGCGCAAAGCGCATTAAGCGAGCTACTTCTATGGCATTAGAAGCTATCGCACAGGTCAAAGAGACGGGGGAGGATTACCACTTAGAGCCTTTGAGTGCTTATGAGCGGAAGCTCGTTCATGATCTTGTTGCTGAAAACGGTCTTTACTCAGAGTCTGAAGGAGAAGGGGCAGGACGTCATATCGTTATTTCTGTCCCGGAGGCATAAATGGCTCAAGATATCCTTCCGGAACTCACCGGTGCTGAAAGAACTGCTGCGGAAAAGATCTTTGGTCAGAGACTTCCACTTGCCCAGCGCTACGTAGAGCATCTTGCAACGAGTGGCATCGAAAGAGGTCTTATTGGTCCTCGAGAAGTGCCTCGTTTGTGGGGGCGTCACGTCCTAAACTGTGCAGTGGTACAAGAATATATTGAGAAAGACGCTTCAATTGCCGATGTAGGCTCCGGTGCGGGCCTTCCAGGGCTTTGTTTAGCTATTGCTCGCCCAGATCTTGATATTACGCTGATAGAGCCTCTGGAGCGTCGTGTCATATGGCTTGATGAAGTCGTTGAAGACTTGGGTCTAGATAACGTAACGATTTTACGTTCGCGTGCTGAACAAGCGGTAGGCATGGTCGACGTCGAGTACGTAACGGCTCGTGCTGTCTCCGCCTTGGTCGGGCTTGTTGATATTACCCTTCCGATTCTTCGTGGTACTGGCGAATTGCTTGCTATTAAAGGGCGTTCTGCGGGAGAAGAAATTACGAAAGCAAAGAAGAAGCTCAATAAGTATGGTGCTCGCACGGTCGAAGTGCTTAGTGCTGGCGATCAGCTCCTTGCTGAGCCAACTACTATTGTGAGGGTTTCTCTCTAATACACGTTCGCCGGTAGGCGGATTTTCATCGTCGGTGGTGTTGATATTACAAAATATCAACACCACCGTTTTTATGTATGGTGAAGATTCTGTTTTTGGTATAAACGCTGGAAAGCTATGAATCGTATGTGTTCTACTATGAGAAATCTTATCGTAAAACAACTTTTATAAGTTTTTATTTATAGATACTGTCGAGATGTTGTACGTGAACAGGTAATCTAAATATCACCCTCACATAATAGTGCCGAACCTTCCATATTGCTCTTGAGGGGAGAAAGATGGGATTGGCTGGAATTTCATGAATGAAAAAATAGCAATCAATATTCCTGATTTTGGAATGCCTCCGGAGCCCCATGAGAGTGTGGGTTCTTCTCAATTGGATCGAGGTCGTGTTTCACGTGAAACACGCCAGAAATTAGAGAAACAAGTGCAAGATAAAGGGCTGAACACTCTGGTTTCTCCAGAGGTTTTGAGCGAGAAAACAAAACTTAAAGAACTGGAACAAATCGTGTTGAATCGGCCAGAAAGAACTCGCATATTTGCTGTTTCTAACCAAAAAGGTGGCGTTGGGAAAACAAGTACCGCCGTCAACTTAGCAGCTGCTCTCGCAACTAAAGGAATGAACGTTCTTGTGATTGACAGTGACCCTCAAGGAAACGCTTCGACCGCTTTGGGTATTGATCACGGAAATGATACACCTAGCGTCTATGACGTACTCATTGACGAATTGCCTTTATCTGAGATTGTTAAACCTTGTCCAGATATCAAACAGCTCTGGTGTGCGCCTGCAACTATCGACCTTGCCGGAGCTGAAATTGAACTTGTATCAATGGTTGCTCGTGAAAATCGGTTGAGGGGAGCTATCCAAGAATATAAACAATGGCGAGACCGCGAAGGATCGGAGCGCCTTGACTATGTTTTTATTGACTGTCCACCCAGTCTTGGGTTACTGACGGTTAATGCTTTTGTTGCCGCTCAAGAAGTTCTCATTCCGATTCAATGTGAATATTATGCGCTAGAAGGATTGAGCCAGTTACTTAAAAACATCAAGATGATTCAGAAACACCTGAACGCAGATCTTGCACTGAGTACTATCCTGTTAACAATGTATGACGGAAGAACAAATTTGGCTTCACAGGTCGCTGATGAAGTAAGGACTCATTTTCCACGCGAAGTGCTCAACAGTGTTATTCCTCGTTCTGTTCGCATTTCAGAAGCTCCAAGTTATCAGCAGACCGTTATTAGTTACGATGTCTCATCCACGGGCTCTAGAGCGTATATAGAAGCGGCTATAGAAATAGCAAAGAAAAAATAAAAGAATATAAAACTTATATCAGTTGCTATTCTATGATTATTAGGGTAGCAACTGGTATTTTTAATGGAAAATAACGATTAGAATAATCATTCTATTTAAGAGTTTCACGTGAAACATGACATTTTTCTCCCCATGTTTCTGTGAGAACAGATAGACTTAGACGGTCCGTTGAACAAGAGGGAGAATCTTACTATGGCAGAAAAGAAGCGTGGATTGGGTCGCGGTATTGGCGCCCTCATTCCTACTGAAAGCTACTCAGAGAAGGACGTTCAAACGGTGCCAACTGTAGAACATTCATCTCAAGACACTTCTCGTCGTCAAAAAGACCACAAGAATGTTTCACGTGAAACTTCTAAAGTTCCTCAAAAAGATTCAAAGAAAAAACGTGCAGACATGGGAGCAGCTCTTCGTAGTTCGACTTCCAATCGGCGTCCTGTTGACTTTTTCTTCGGGGGAGAAGAACAGTCTGAAAATGGATTAGTCCCTGTTCCTGGTGCTCAATTTGCTGTTCTTAATGTTCACGATATTCACCCCAATCGAAAACAGCCTCGTACTGAATTCAATGAACAAGACATGGAAGAACTTGTTCACTCCGTAAAAGAAATCGGAGTTCTTCAACCTATTGTGGTACGAAAAAGTCGTGAAGGTGGGAAAGAAAAATACGAATTAGTGATGGGAGAGCGTCGCTGGCGCGCCACTCAACGAGCTGGACTCGATACTATTCCTGCTATTGTTCGCGAAACTCATGATGTTGATTTATTGCGCGATGCATTGTTAGAAAACCTTCACCGTAGCCAACTTAATCCTATTGAAGAAGCTGCTGCGTATCAGCAACTTCTTGAAGAGTTCGGAGCTACTCAAGAACAATTGGCACAAAAAATTGGACGTTCTCGCTCATTGATTGCGAACACTATTCGCCTTCTTAAACTTCCTGCTCTTGTTCAACGTCGAGTAGCTGTAGGTGTTCTGTCCTCTGGACATGCTCGAGCGTTATTATCTTTGAGAACTCATGCTGAGATGGAGAAGCTTGCTCAAAAAATTGTTAATGAAGGTTTATCTGTGCGTGCAGTGGAAGAACTCGTCTCGCATTCAACGGAACAATCTAAGAGAGAACCTAAGGTCGTTCAACCTCAAAAGCATCATGAGCGTTTAGATTATATTGCCGATGCATTTGCTGACAGGCTTGATACAAACGTTAAAATTCAGCTGGGGGCACGTAAAGGGAAAATGACTATTGAATTTGCTTCGGTAGAAGATTTGAACAGAATTATTTCTGTTCTTGACCCAAGTATAGATAAAAAATAGATAGTTTATTTATTAATAAACGGTACGTAAAATAAATTTATTTATTTTACGTACCGTTTGTTTTATTATTCACGCAGAGCGCTCTCTTGTTTCACGTGAAACATAGGGTGAATATATGGTCATAAGTGTGATATAAAACTTTACAAGTTGTTATATCTGCATTTGTGGTGTACTTTATGCGCAGTTTTCATAGGTGTTTCACATGAAACAGTGGTGAATAGCTGGAATGTCGTTGGTGATTTTATTGCCTATATTTCTCGAACCTTGCAACTTTTTATTCTTTATGTGATTCTAAGTACAGGTAAATTATTTTTACGGTTTTTATATTGTGTTAATCAAAAAGAGACGAGGGTTATATGAGTTATACGGTGAGTGATTATCTATTAGATAGACTTGCAGAGCAAGGTGTTACTGAAATATTTGGGGTTCCAGGAGACTTCAATCTTCAATTTCTGGATCATATCGTAGAGCATAAAAATATATCTTGGGTTGGCAGTGCAAATGAACTTAACGCCGGATATAGTGCAGATGGTTATTCGCGAGTTCGCGGCTTAGGTGCACTCGTAACAACTTATGGTGTTGGAGAACTCTCTGCAATTAATGCTATAGCTGGTTCCTATGCTGAGCACGTGCCGGTGGTTCATATTGTGGGTGCTCCGAGTAAAGAAAACCAAGCAAACCATCTGAAAATGCATCACACTCTAGGAGATGGAGACTTCTCCCATTTTATGAGGATGGCACAGGAGGTTTCTTGCGCTGTAGCAGACCTTGATCATGCCACAGCGACTGCTGAAATTGATCGAGTGATTCGCGAAGTAATAATCCGTCGCCGTCCAGGGTATCTCCTTCTGTCAACCGACGTTGCTCGAGTTGAGACAACTCCGCCTCAAGAGCCGCTCCAAACTGATGTTGCACTCTCTTCGGAAGGTGCTCAAAAAGCCTTTAGGATGGCTCTGAAAGAGGTTATTGCAGGGAAAGAGGTGAGTGTCCTTGCTGATTTGTTAGTACACCGCATGGGTGCACGTGAGCAGCTAAATAATCTCCTTAAGGAAACTGGGTTTCCGCACGCAACATTGATGTGGGGCAAAACTCTCGTTGACGAGAGCGATGCCCAGTTTGCCGGAGTTTATGCCGGTGTAGTTTCTGATCATCGTACAAGGGACGCCATCGAAAATACGGAAGTGCTTATTAGTGCTGGTGTTGAGTTCACAGATTCAACAACCGCAGGATTCTCGCAGAAGCTTCCTCAAAATACTGTTCATATCCGCCCTCAATCGTCACGTATTGGAAATGAGGTTTTCACTCCGTTAACGATTAAAACAGCACTAGAGATTGTGTTAGATGTTGCTCGGGAATATGGTGCTAAGCCGTATCCCCTCCAAAAAGAAGCAGAACAACAATCTCAAAAGATTGATATGAGTGCTCCTTTGACACAAGACATCCTATGGGACTTACTTTCTGGAGAGTTAACCCCCGGAAATATTGTTGTTGCTGATCAAGGAACTTCTTTCTTTGGTATGGCGAATAGAAAATTTCCAGAATCTTCAATGTTTATTGGACAACCGCTCTGGGGATCTATTGGATATAGCCTGCCTGCAATGCTTGGAGCGTCAATAGCTGACAGGGAATCTCGAGGTATTTTGCTAGTGGGTGACGGGTCAGCGCAGCTAACCATCCAAGAAATCGGAACGATGCTGCGTGAAAAAATCAATCCGGTCATTATCCTCATCAACAACGATGGATATACCGTTGAACGCGCTATTCATGGGCCTCAACAGCCTTACAACGATATCCACCGTTATCAATGGGATCTTATTCCTGCAGCATTCGGTGCCGGTAAAGATGATGTTCTCTTGTTTAAAGTCCAAACGGCTCAAGAGTTATTAGACGCTTGTCGTATTACTAATGAAACTCGCGATCGGATGGTGTTTATGGAAATTATCATGGATAAAGATGACGTACCTCAGTTGCTCAATGACGTTGCAAAAGCTCTAGCTCGAGCTAATTCTCAATAAAATAAGGGTGTTTGTTGTGTTTCACGTGAAACACAACAAACACCCTTATGCGTAGTTTTTAGTTGCTACAGTCCCAGGAAAGGAGCAAACTCTTTGACGAGAGCTGCCTTAGGTTTTGCGCCAACACTCTGATGAGCAACTTCTCCATCCTTGAAAACATATACTGCAGGAATGGAGGTAATGCCATACTTCATTGCTGTTTCTGGATTGTTCTCCACATCGAGCTTGAGAACTTTAACCTGCTCTGAATATTCTTCAGCAATTTCATCGATGACAGGTCCAAGCATGCGGCAAGGACCGCACCATTCAGCCCAAAAATCAACAATAACGGGTTTCTCAGAGCGAAGAACCTCGTTAGCAAATGTTGCGTCAGTGACTTGATTAGCCATAATTTTTTTCCTTTGGATAGTAGTGAATAAAAATATCTCTTAAGACAAAGATTCAAGATAATGTTGAGCATCCAAAGCTGCCACACAGCCAGAACCTGCAGCCGTAATCGCCTGACGATACGTTGAATCAATAACATCTCCAGCAGCAAAAACACCTGGAATTGAGGTGCGTGAAGAGCGTCCGTCAACAGCGATTGTTCCAGCCTCAGTTAGCTCTAAAACATCTCGCACAAGTGCTGTTCGCGGGTCAGAACCAATAGCAACAAAGACACCATCTACAACGAGCTCGGATTCCTCTGAAGTCTGAGTATTAACCAACGTCAATGAAGATACTTTATCCTCACCGTTAATAGACTGAACAGCGGAATCCCACACCATCTCAATCTTCGGATGATCAAAAGCGCGTTTTTGCATAATCTCCGATGCACGCAAAGTATCGCGACGATGCACCAAATATACTTTTGCTGCGTGATTCGTCAAATAGAGGGCCTCCTCTAATGCAGAATCGCCCCCTCCGATAACAGCAAGAGTCTTCCCCTTGAAGAAAAAACCGTCACACGTTGCACACCATGAAACACCATGACCAGAAAGGCGCTGTTCCCCGTCAACGTTCAACTTACGATATTCAGAACCTGTTGAGATAATGACAGTTTTCGTGAGAAAAGTAGAACCATCACTCAAAATAACTTTCTTAACATCGCCCTCAAGTTCAAGCGATTCAACATCCTCATACCGGACATCAGTACCAAAACGCTCGGCTTGCGCACCAATCGTGGTCATCAATTCAGGACCCTGAATACCGTCAACAAAACCGGGGAAATTCTCTACTTCAGTGGTTGTCATCAAATCGCCACCAGGGGAAACAGATGAGGCAAAAAGAAGGGGACGTAAATTCGCTCGTGCAGCATAAATCGCTGCAGTGTACCCAGCAGGGCCAGAACCAACAATAATGACGTCATGTACATGGCTGTCTTCAGCCTCTGTGACAGACATAGATTCTGGTACTGTAGCGTCCACCTTAATGCCGCTAGGGGCAGAGAAAAGACCACCCAAAGACTCGTTTGGCAAAGTATCCTTCTTTCATTGAAATAATGTTCATCAAATAGAACCACGATGTAGCTCTGATTATTCCAAACTCTTGAGCCTATGTGAACAACTGCCGCCTGATGTAGAACAAGAACACATCAGACGGCAGCCTAAAGAAGAACAGGAACCTATCGAGCTGTTACTTCAGCAATGCGCACACCATAGTTATAACCAGCAATAGGCTGACCCAATAGAGGAGCTTCTGTGAACTTCACCAGAACATACTGAATGCCTTCACCCTGCTTCTTCTGATCAAGCTTGACGTTGACCTTAGGTGCGTTGAAAGAACCCGAACCAACTTCCGTTGCACCATCCAAAGAAGGCGTATTGTTGGTATATACCGTAAAGGCGCCACCTGAACCATTAATCTGTTCAATCGTAAGTTCAGAAACAACGGTACGTTCTTGAAGCTGGAATGCTAATGCGAAAGAATCAGTGGCCCCACCAAAATTAGGTGTTGCAAAACCGTAGCTAATCCATGTGCTTGCAGGATTGCCGTCAAGCATCTGGGGGAGAGTCGCATCCTGATCAGCCATAAAATCGGGGGAAGACGGCACAAGACGGGTAACATTTGTAATCTTTGGTGGGACATGAGAAACACTTGGAGAAGGCGTTTCTGAAGGCTCTGAGGACTTCTTCTGTGATGGGGTAGCCGTAGCAGAAGCACTAACAGCCGTTACATTCTCGTTTTCGCTTTTCTTTGAAACCATGCCGTTGATGGAAGAGAAAACAATAGCTACACCCAAAACAAGAAGAATAATAGCGGCGATAGCTACAATCCACACTCCACCAGAACGCTGATCGTCTTCATCGTCAAATTCTGGTTCGTCAGGGTAATCGTACTCATCGTATTCTTCCTCGTAAGAAGATTCTTCAACAGTGTCTGGTGCTAGAGTCTCCTGATCATCAACAGCCCGTGTTGCAGAAATTGAGGTATCTTCTGGGGCAGGTTTTGATGCTTCTGCATAAGGAGTTTTTCCAGTTGTGACCTCGTCCCCAAAAATTTCTTGCCCTAGAGCTTCTTGAGTTTCGGAGGATGCGGCTACCGCCGAAGAATCTGCCAAAAGATTTTCTAGAAGTGCTTCTGGTCGGGAAAATGACGTTACAAGGTACGTTCTGCCTTCACTATTTCCCAAATCAAGAACCTGAATAGGAGAACGTGAAGTCGTTGCGACAAGGCGTGCATTAGCAATGAGCCGATCATTATGAGCGGGAGAAGCTACCACAATAGATACACGTCTATTGAGAACCTGGTCTTTACCTTCCAAAACTGCGTCGCCGTGCTCGGTCTGTGCAATAGCAGCTGTGACGCGATAACGCTCACCCAGAACAGTGTTGATAGCAATGGGACGGGAGGAATGTGAATGAGACAAGGTAGCCCTCCAAGGCTCTAAAAATTTAATACGGTGATTCTCTTCTGAATCTTACCTGTTATGACGAGGTGTTGGGTTCTGTCCGTTGAAAATAAATCTATATTTTGTGTCGAGATTGGTGACGTTGTGGCATCAATTTTCGTGCAATCGGGGAGATTAAAGAATCCAGCTCCTTGACTCTGAAGATTTGCAGAGCAATGTAGTAAGCCAAAGACATAATACTTCCGCCCACAGCAATGGTGATGAGGGCAGGCGTCGTCCCTGACCATGCGAACCCATCGAATGAGTATCCGCCTAATATCCAGAGGATGAGCGAACCAAAAATACCTGCAACAAAGGAAGCTAATCCAACACGAGCATGGGTGGAAAGAATGTTCATTCCATCGTAGTCCCCAAGATATTTTTTGAGGAAAATATGGCTCAAGACAACAGAAAGGACATTTTGTAAGGCATAAGCTGCTGCCAGTCCGAAGACGATGTAATGCGGGTTGAGCTGGGAGGCGATGAATCCCATTCCGACAATGACTACTGCGGAGATGAACTGAATAATAAATGGGGTTTTTGCGTCTTCTCGTGCATAGAGAACTCTTCCCATCATAAAAGAAATAGTGAGGAAAGGGCCGCCCAAGGCAATAATGCAAATAGTTTGAGCAATGAGGGCTGCAGAAATATTATTTCCATTACCAAATAATACGCCTACAGGTCCTGAGAAAACAATAAGAGCTACAGATAAGAAAATTGTTGCAATAGAAGAAACTCTCAAACCGGAGGATAAAGCATGCACTACATTTTGATGATTATTCTCTTGTGATGCATGGGACATTTTATTGAAAAGATATGTTGCAATAGATAATCCAATAACACCATGAGGTAGTGAATAGAGCATAGATGAATAGTTAAGCGCCTGAATTCCAGGAACAATTTTTCCATCATGAGAAATAACATTTGAAGCAATTTGTATGAGGTAAAAGAATGAAAGGTTAGAAACAATTCCCGTAGCTAGTGTCCACACTGCTAACTTGACGGACGCACCAAGACCAATCCCTCTCCACCCAAACTTTGGGCGAATACGAATACCAATACGGCGTAGAGGAATAAGAAGCACTAACGCTTGAGTTACAACACCTAACGTTGCAGAGCCAGCAAGAACGACCGTCTGAGCAGTGCTCCACGTGTTCACAGTGTGTAACGGCGGGACAGTGTTAGTTTGTTGACCAAAAACATTGATAAAGAGGATAAGGGCAATAATCGCTACCACATTGTTGATCACTGGGGACCACATGAACCAGCCAAAAGCCCCTCGGGCATTGAGGACCTGACCAATGATGGTGTAAAAACCGTAGAAGAAAATTTGGGGAAGACACCATAACGCAAAGATGAGCCCTAAAGTGCGTTGTTCTTCCGTCCATGTTCGCCCCATGACGGAGATAATAGGCACAGAACACGCTACGACAACGATGGTAACAGCGGCTATACCGACAGTAGCTAGGGTAACTAACCGAGAAATAAAATCGGAACCGCCGTCATCATGTTTTGCGGCTTTGATAATCTGTGGGACAAGAACAGCGTTAAAAATACCTCCAGCAACAAGAACATAAATCAAGTTAGGTAGGGTGTTTGCTGTTTCAAAAATCGTTCCCATTGCGGTTCCGGTGCCGATAGCAACGGTAATGAGAATGGTTTTAACGAACCCGAGAATACGGGAAACCATCGTCCCTGATGCCATAATTGCGCTAGATACTGCACCTGTACGTGCCACGTTGTGCCCTTAATCTTTGCTGAGAGAGCTGCTCACGAGGAGAGCTGGTGAATAATATATTCGCGCGCAATCTCGGCAATTCGTCGTTCGTTCGAAAATGAGAGTTTACGCCCTAAATCGTCAATGTTAACCCAATCGACGGCAATTGCCTCATGATCTGGATCTTTTTCTGTGGTGAGATATCCTCCCGTGGCCGCTAAAAGGTAATGATGAACTGTTTTATGTACTCTGCGACCGCCAACAGTAAACCAGTAGTCAATACTTCCTAGAGGGGAAAGAACCTGACCAGAAATTCCTGTTTCTTCTTCGATTTCGCGTGTTGCCGCTTGAGCGTTATTTTCTGACCCTTCGGGATGTCCCTTGGGTAAACACCACTCTAAACGTCCTCCGCGGTTCATTCTGGCAATAATAGCTACAGGAAAATTAGGCTTGTCAAGATCGACGATAACACCTCCTGCAGAGACTTCTTCTACCGTCGGCAAGAGAGAAATAGGGGTTATTGCCCGCTTCTTGGGAGCCCGAGGTATAGGAAAAGTCATGTCTCTACCTTAACCGATGAAATGAGTCTATGCCTGATTATTGTGTGGGATACGGGTATAACGGTCATTTATCTGGCACGATGGTATGACTATGGCGCATCTTTTTGACTCTTCTATTATTGACCCCATCGCTCTATCTCTTGGTGAGCTTTTTGCACAGTCTGGGTATGAACTCTCTCTGGTGGGCGGTCCTGTTCGAGATCTTTTCCTTGCTCAAAAAGCGACGGACTTAGATTTTACGACGAATGCGACCCCTGATCAGATTCTAGAAATTGTTGATGATTGGGCTGACACAACATGGGAAATTGGTAAGGAATACGGAACTATTGGTTTGAGGAAAGGCGATGAAACTGTCGAAATTACGACCTATCGGGCAGAAATTTATCGTCACGATTCACGCAAGCCTGTTGTGTCTTTTGGTGATTCTCTAGAAGACGATCTTTTTCGGCGTGACTTTACGATTAACTCTATGGCGTTGCGTCTACCCTCTTTAGAGCTTGTAGATCCTTACGGGGGGTTTAGAGACTTACGTGCTGGTGTCATTCGAACTCCTGGGCGAGCTGAAGATTCTTTCTTAGACGATCCTCTGAGAATGATGAGAGCTGCTCGATTTGCTGCACGCTTTGATATTGATGTGGCTCCTGAAGTCTTTGCTGCGATGAAAAAGATGGCACAGCGTATTGAGATGATATCTGCTGAGCGTGTGCGCGATGAACTCGTCAAATTGGTGACGGCAGCTGCCCCTCGTCGAGGTGTTGACCTTCTGGTTGATTCTGGTCTTGCTGATTATGTTTTGCCTGAAATTCCTGCTCTTAAACTGGAAATTGATGAGCATCATCGTCATAAAGATGTGTATCAACATTCTCTGACGGTTCTTGAACAGGCAGCCGCTCAAGAAACTGACGAGCAGGGCGCGGTGCCTTCTCCTGATTTTATCCTCCGTTTTGCGGCGTTGATGCACGATATTGGTAAGCCTGCTACTCGTAAGTTTGAGAAGAATGGTTCGGTTAGTTTTTTGCACCATGATGTTGTTGGTGCGAAGCTGGTCAAAAAGCGTATGCGTGCGTTGCGTTTTGATAACGATACGACGAGGGCTGTTGCCCGTTTGGTAGAGCTTCATATGCGTTTCTACGGTTATGGTGATGCTGGGTGGAGTGATTCTGCTGTACGTCGTTATGTGCGTGATGCAGGGGCATATCTGGAGCGGTTGCACCGTTTGACGCGTGCTGACGTGACAACGCGTAATAAGCGTAAGGCTCAGCGTATTTCACGTGCTTATGATGATTTAGAACGTCGTATCACGGCTCTCGCTGAGCAAGAGGAGTTGGATGCTATTCGCCCAGATTTGGATGGCGAGCAGATTATGCAGATTTTGGGTGTTTCTCCTGGTCCTGTGGTCGGGCGGGCGTATAAGTATCTGTTGAATGTTCGTTTAGACGAGGGTGTCTTATCTGAAGAAGATGCGCGTGAGCGTTTAGTGTCATGGGCTAAAGACGAAGGAATTCTCTCCTAATGATATGGGTAACCCCTTGTGGGATTACATATTCTTGATATGGAATATTTAATCCCACAAGGGGTTAGAACTTTAATCGGATGTTTTTATCGTCAATTATTATGCTTATTCAAGGGAAAAAATAAGGTTCCTCCTTAGGGAGGATGTACTCCTGCAATGGACTTCGTAGAATGATGAACATAAACCACTTCATACTCTACGCTCAGAATAAGGAGCGATACTATGCTAGAAGTTCATGAACTGACTAAACGCTACGGAGCAAAAAAGGCCGTAGACAATATTAGTTTCAGTGTCCCTGACGGAAAAGTTACTGGATTCCTTGGCCCTAACGGTGCTGGAAAATCAACCACGATGCGCATGATTGTTGGTCTTGAAAAACCAACTTCAGGGCAAGCCCTTGTAGAAGGAAAACTCTATAAAACGCTTACCTCACCGGTGTCCTCAGTGGGTGCTCTTTTAGACGCTAAAGCTGTACACCCTGGGCGATCTGCTATTCAACATCTGCGCTCGCTTGCTCTCACTCACGGAATCTCGAAGAAGAGAGTCGATGAAGTCATTGAGCTGACAGGACTTAGTGCTGTAGCGCATAAGAAAGTTCGTGGTTTCTCTCTGGGGATGGGGCAACGTTTAGGTATTGCTGTTGCTCTTTTGGGAGATCCTCATAACCTTATTTTTGACGAACCGGTTAACGGGCTTGATCCAGAAGGCGTTATTTGGGTGCGTCACCTTGCTCGTCACCTTGCCTCTGAAGGGCGTTGCGTTCTGATCTCTTCACATTTGATGAGTGAGATGTCTCAGACTGCTGACGAACTCATCGTTATCGGGCAAGGGAAAATCTTGGCTCATTCATCTATTAAAGATTTTCTTGCACGTTCTGCTAACGATACGGTTTTGGTTCGCACGGATGACCGTGAACAGCTGGGTACGCTTCTGCGTGAACGACAGATAACCATAGAGTCTCATGAACTTGATGGGTTGATTATCTCTGGGAGCACTGCGCGAGAAATCGCCAAAATTGCTCAGGAAAATAATGTCCTTCTCCACGAATTGACACCTCAAATTAGCACCTTAGAGGATGTCTATATGGAGCTCACAAAGGACTCTATCGAATATTCTTCAAATGGAATAAAACCTTCTCATCAGAAAGAATTATATGATCCGGTAGGTGTATCTGAATCTATTCCACAAGCCACAAGAGCAACAATGTTTGAAGACAACTCCGCATCAGTTGCCCCTTGGTCAAAGGGTTCTACAAAGGAGACAAAATAATGAGTCAGCACGCTAATGTTCAGGCAACATCACGTAATGTTCTACGTTTTGGTGGAGTGATTCGTTCTGAATTTCTTAAATTTAGAACTCTCACTTCTCACCTCATTATGGGTGCTGTCATCCTCTTAATGATGGCTGGATTTGGTTTTATTGGTGCATTATCTATCAACTACAGTCAAACACTTGGAACCTCGGCTGAGTCTCTGAAACATATGGCTCACGGTGTTGGTGGGGCTGGTATGCCATTTACCAATATGCTTTTTGCTTCATGGGCAGTTATTTTTATTGGTTCTGAATATGCAACGCGGTCAATATATACATCATTGACCGTCGTGCCACGCCGTTCTGTCCTATATCTGGCAAAGTTCATTGTTGTCAGCTTGATTGGGTTCTTCTGGGGTATCCTCTGTGCGGCAACATCTTTTGGTGTAGGTCTTCTAATCTTCAATCCTGATTTGGCACCCGAACTAACCTCAGGGGTTCTGCTGAATTGGGTGGCAGTTGGCCTGTACTGTATGTTCATGTCTTGGATGGGGCTAGGCTTTGGTGCTTTCTTACGTAATAACGCTGGTGGCATTATCTTGGCAGTAATTACTGTCTTGGTAAGCTATATCGTTTTCTTACTGTTCCTGCCTTGGGACTGGGCTAAAGATTTCACAAATTATCTTCCACTTCCAGTAGGAAGTGAACTAATTTCTTATGGTAAGGCTCCTGATGCGAAAATTAGCTACCCAATGGCAGCATCTATCCTTGCTCTATGGGGAGCTGTTCCTGCATTCCTTGGATACCTGCGTTTCCGCTTTACTGATAGCTAAGAACTAAAAATTTATGGATCATCGAGGTTCATCAGAAACACTAGACGCCGTCGCTACTGAGGGACGGCGTCTAGTGTTGCAACGTCGTGGAGTTATCCGCCGTTGGATTCATGAAAATACTTTTTGGGTTAATCTCTTCTGGGTTTTTAATAATCTACTTTTTGTTTTTCTAGAACTCTTATTCTCCTCAGATTCTGAGATATTTGACCAAGATGAGAATGTCGTTATTTATTTTTGTGTAGCGTTCTTCTTTGCTGCAGGAATATTTTGGAGGGAAAAATTTCCCGTACTGTTGATATGCCTATCAATATGTGTAGATTTTTTGCAATTGCAAATTCTTCAGACAATTTTTATATCACCAACTGGAATTACCTTCTATATATTTCTTTATTCTGCAGTAGTTAAATACCCTTTTAAAAAATCTCTTCCTATTTTTATTGCCACTAGTATCTTTATCGTCGTTTTAGGTTTTATCTATTACCCATACATATATGCTGGGATTAGTAGAGGCGGACCTTCTGATGGAAGCTACGACTCGCGATATGTCATCATCAGTTATTCAGTTCTTGGCTTCCTGACGCTTTCGTCTCTTTTGATGAACCTCGTCGTTTTCCTTGTTGCTCGACAGGTTCATAAGAATCGTCTCTTTGACCAAGAAATTATTCTTAGCTTTGATAAGACACAGAAAATAGCTGCTATCGAGGAGCGTCATCGTATCGCACGAGAGATGCACGATGTTGTAGCTCATTCTTTGACAGTGATGATTGCCTTGGCCGATGGTGCGCAGGCTATTAGCTCTAAAGATCCTCAACGTACATCACATATTCTCAAAGAGCTGTCTGATACGGGACGAAGTGCGCTTGCTGATATGCGAGAGACGCTAGGCGTTCTGCGCGATGAGTCCCCACAACAGCTTTTATCGCCGATAGAAAGAAATAAGACTCTGGGCATAGACAACCTCAAAGCGCTAGTTGATTCTTTTGGTTCGACGGGGCTTCCGGTCTCTTTCTCTCAGCAGGGTCAAAACTTACCTGAAGATAGTCAGCTGCACATGACCCTTTATCGTATTATTCAAGAGTCTTTGACTAACGCTTTAAGATACGCCCAAGACGCACATATTATTGAAGTGCTCATTAAGGTCAATCTGCCCGATATCGTAGTGATTATTGCCAATGATGGAACAAGCGGAATAGAACGTAGAGGTATCTCTCGTAGACAAAATAGTGTTGGAAGCGGCAAGGGCCTTATCGGTATTCAAGAGAGGGTTGCTGCTTATCATGGATCGCTTCATGCTGGATCTAACGACCGTGGAGGGTGGACTGTTCGTGCTCATTTATTGTGGGAATCAACGAGTCGCACTAAAGACCGTTACAAAACATCCGAGGTAGAAAATAATGCAAGAGCAAGAAAATAGTCCTTTGCGTGTGCTGCTAGTAGATGATCAATCATTGTTGAGGATGGGGTTTCGTCTCGTTCTTGAAAATGCAGGTATTGAGGTTGTTGGCGAAGCTTCGCATGGGCAAGAAGCGATTGAGATGGTGCAAAAACACCATCCTGATGTTGTGTTGATGGATATTCGGATGCCTGTTATGGACGGTATTACCGCGACTGAGAGAATCACGAGTATGAGTGATTCAAAAGTTATTATTCTGACGACTTTTGATCTCGATGAGTACGCTTTTTCTGGTTTACGAGCTGGAGCTAGTGCCTTCGTCCTTAAAGATATCCGCCCTGAAGACCTGATTAGCGCACTTCATACGGTCAATGAAGGGGAGTCTATGGTGGCTCCTCATCTTACTGCTCAGTTGGTGAAAGAATACGTTGAAGATTCTTCATTGGGGCAGGTTGCCATCCGTGAGTATCAGCACCTGATTGATTCTTTAACTTCTC
This sequence comes from Rothia sp. P7181, assembly GCF_048513015.1. Classification (NCBI taxonomy): domain Bacteria; kingdom Bacillati; phylum Actinomycetota; class Actinomycetes; order Micrococcales; family Micrococcaceae; genus Rothia; species Rothia sp. P7181. Next base: position 270,004 of record NZ_JBLXXZ010000001.1, read on the forward strand.
GTGAAAAAGACATGGTGGGCGCTATTGCTGAGGGTCTTTCTAATGCTGAGATTGCTCAACAATTTTTCCTTTCTGAGACAACTGTCAAAACACATGTACGGTCAATTCTGTCGAAGCTTAATCTTCGTGACCGTGTTCAAGTTGTTGTTTTTGCCTATGAATCTGGCATGGTCCGTCCACGTAGAATTTCTGGCAGGTAGTGGTTGAGGGATGTTGTTTGGGGAATAAATATGTTGCTTCAGCGGTTGTACTGTATGGGAGTTATTCCCTGCTGATATTTCTAGGAAAGGGGAATGTTGATGTCGAATAGAGAACATTACACACCTGAATACATAAACCATGGAGGGCGAAGCTCCTATCAGGGTGCCCCTTCTACGGTGTATATTGTGAAGCAAAAATCGTTGTTAATTGCATATATATTGTGGTTTTTCCTTGGCGTATGGGGAGTGCATAAGCTGTATTTGAGGCAGCCTCTTATGTTCGTTCTGTATCTTTTCTTGCTCGGTATTGGCTGGTTGACGACGCCCATTTTGATTGGGTGGGTATTTCTCTTCCTGCTCGGTGTTTTGATGGTTATTGATCTCTTTACAATGCCAATACGTGTAGGTGTTTTGAACTCTCGAGCTTATCGCTATTAATTATTTGATGTGGAAGAACAGCTTATTTGGTGTGGAAGAACAGCAGATTCAGCCTGAGGTGACATTGATGTAATTCATGTGACCTTGTGCTGAAAACGGTAAATTTCTGCACTTTATACTGCTCTTACTGTAGAGTAGGTGAAGTCTGTGTACTTATGGGTAAATCTCCGGCGGTACACTGACTGTTATACATCTCCTGCTATGGAAATCCCATAGCCGTTTAGCCCAAAGGAGGGGTTTAATCATGCGTGCATACGAGCTAATGGTTATCCTCAACCCCGAGGTAGAAGACAAGGCTGTAGAGCCAACTCTTTCTAAGTTCCTCGAAATCGTTACCAAAGACAACGGCACTATCGACAACATGGATATTTGGGGTCGTCGTCGTTTGGCATACGAAATTCAGAAGAAGACTGAAGGCATTTACGCCGTCGTTAACTTCACTTCCACTCCGGAAACTGCTGCAGAGCTTGACCGCGTTCTTAGCTTGAACGAGTCTGTAATGCGCACCAAGATTATCCGTCCGGAAGACCAGAAAATCTCTTCTAAATAATAGTCATTCATTATCTTGATGTAGTTATCAACAAGGTTATTTTTACTCTTGATATGACTGCTCTCAGAATGAATTATTATTTGAAAAACTCTATGAATGGAGGCCTCAAATGGCTGGAGATACCGTCATTACCGTGATTGGTAATCTTACTGGTGATCCTGAGCTTCGTTTCACTCCTAACGGTGCAGCGGTAGCAAACTTTACGATTGCTTCAACTCCGCGTAATTTTGACCGCGCAAGTGGCGAATGGAAAGATGGGGAGACTCTCTTTCTGCGGGCATCTATCTGGCGTGAAGCAGCAGAAAATGTTGCAGAAACCCTATATAAGGGAATGCGCGTTATTGCTCAGGGACGTTTGAAATCCCGTTCATATGAGACTAAGGAAGGCGAACGCCGCACTGCGATGGAACTTGAGGTCGAAGAAATCGGCCCATCCCTTCGTTTTGCTTCTGCTTCTGTGAACCGTAATCAACAGCGCTCCGGAGGTAACTTCGGTGGCGCTCAAGATGCGCAAGGCTACGCCGGCGGTGGCAATAACTTTGCTGCTCCTGCCCAAAACAATGGGTATAACGGTTCAGCTTCTGGCGGTTTCGGCGGAGGTAACGGCTATAACGGTGGTGGTTTTGGTGGAGGAAATCCTGCACCACAGGCAGCACCTGCTCCTTCTGCAGATCCTTGGGGTTCTCAATCTGGTGGAAACTATGATTGGGGCGCCGGTGCAGAAGATGAACCTCCGTTCTAAAGATAACCTTCCTTTTATTCCAAATATCCAACCCATCCCGCGGTAACTTCCGCGGGCTCCCAAAGAAAAAGGAGCACCACGATGGCTAAGGCTGAAATTCGTAAGCCCAAACCAAAGCAGAACCCACTCAAGGCTGCTGACGTAACTGTTATTGATTACAAGGACGTTGCACTTCTTCGTAAGTTCATCTCCGATCGCGGTAAGATCCGTGCACGTCGCGTTACCGGCGTCACTGTCCAGGAACAGCGCAAAATCGCTCAGGCAATTAAGAATGCTCGCGAAGTTGCATTGCTACCTTACTCCGGCGCTGGCCGCTAAAGAGAAGGAGATTAGAAGAACATGGCTAAGATTATTCTGACTCAGGAAGTATCCGGTCTCGGAACTGCTGGCGATGTCGTAACCGTTAAGAACGGCTACGCACGCAACTACTTGCTACCTCGCGGTTTCGCAGTAACCTGGACTAAAGGTGGCGAACGTCAGGTTGAGTCCATTCGCGCAGCTCGTGCAGCTCGCGCTAAGGCTTCTCTTGAAGACGCTCAGGCACAGGCAGCTAAGCTTGCTGCAGCTACTGTTACTGTAGCGCACAAAGCTGGCGCTGAAGGTCGACTTTTCGGTACCGTCCGTGCAGAAGCAATTGCGGAAGCAATTGAAGCTGCTGGTCTAGGTTCCGTTGATAAGCGAGCTATCCATCTCGGATCTGCTATCAAGTCCACCGGTGCTTACAAAGTTTCTGTGCGTTTGCACGAAGACGTTGTTGCGCAGGTTGCACTAGATGTCGTTGCTGCGTAAGTAATGGCTCATAGCATATAGAAGAAGTGTCCTTTCCTGTTGTTTCAACAGGGGAGGACACTTCTTCTATGTTGTATCATCACGAGAAATTGTGCATTAGTGTTCTTCACTATGATGTTTCAGGACTTAAGGAATAGATAAAGGGATAATGTTTTCATTGGTTTCGTCTGAGGCTGAGCCTGCTCCGAAGCTGCGTCCAAGTTTGCAGATGTTTCTTATTGCATTGGTTGCCGAGCTGATTTCGTTATTGCTGATATCTTTAGGGTTTTGGAATAATGTGGGGACTCCTTCTGATAGTTTGACTGTTTTTTTGATATGCGTGGTTCTTGCTGTCGTTATGTCGTCATTGTCGAGTATTTTGGCGGTTGTTGGTTTAGTTCGTTACCGACGTTTTAAAGTACATAATGCGCTATTGTTAGTGGTTTCTTTCCTTGCAAACCCAGCAACAGTTTTTCTTGCTATCTCTGTGGTGGGATAGTTTTTCTGCAGAGTGAAGCATGGGTGCTTCCTCTGAGGTAGGTTTTTCTCATAGTATGTTTCACGTGGAACAGTTGTTCTGCCGCGTACTTCCATAACGGTTTTCGCTAGCTGAGCATAGTGAATAATCTTCGAGGTCCTTTTGTAGAAATATCTCGACAATTTAAGGTTGATTGTGTCTCAAAATTCTTCTGATTACGGTGTTCGTACTCTTCCTCACGATGATGATGCAGAGCGATCTGTCCTTGGTGGAATGTTGCTCTCTAAAGATGCTATTGCAGACGTTGTTGAGGTACTTCGTGGTGAGGACTTTTATAAGCCTGCACATGAGAGTATCTACGATGCAATCATTACTTTATATGGTCAAGGTGAACCAGCAGACGCTATCACTGTGACTGATGAACTCACTAAACGAGGTGAATTGTCCCGTATTGGAGGGGCACCTTATCTACATTCTTTAACAACTTCTGTGCCCACTGCAGCAAACGCAGGGTTCTATGCTGAGATTGTTTCTGAACGAGCTATTTTGCGTCGTCTCGTTGAGGCGGGTACGAAAATCGCTCAGCTTGGTTATTCTCAAGATGGTGAGGTTGAAGCCCTTGTTAACCAAGCTCAGGGAGAGATCTATCAGATTAGTGACCGTCGTGCTTCTGAGGACTACGTTCCTTTGAAAGAAGCGATGGATCAGACCATTAACGACATTGAGGCTCAGAGCGCTCGCGGTAACGGTATTAGCGGTGTGCCAACGGGATTCTTTGAGTTTGATGAACTGACTGATGGTTTTCAACCGGGACAGATGATCGTTATTGCTGCTCGTCCTGGTGTTGGTAAATCTACTTTTGCTCTAGATATTGCTCGCCATGCTGCTATTAAGAAGGATATGGCAACGGTATTTTTCTCTTTGGAGATGAGCCGTAATGAAATTGCAACAAAGATTCTCTCAGCTGAAGCTAAGATTAACCTTTCTCGTCTACGTCAGGGAAAACTTGATGAGCAACAATGGTCTACCCTTGCAGCGGCGGTAGGCAAGATGGATAGTGCGCCTTTGTATATTGATGATTCTCCCAATATGACGTTGATGGAGATTCGTGCGAAGGCGCGTCGACTTAAACAGCGCAATAATCTTAAGTTGATTGTGTTGGATTATTTACAGTTGATGACTTCTGGTAAAAAAGTAGAGTCTCGTCAGCAAGAAGTTTCTGAATTTTCTCGTTCTTTGAAATTGATGGCTAAAGAGCTAGAAATTCCTGTTATTGCGTTATCTCAGCTGAACCGTGGTTCTACTCAGCGTGCAGATAATCGCCCGATGGTTTCAGATTTGCGTGAGTCTGGCTCTATTGAGCAGGACGCGGATATGGTGATTCTGCTGCATCGCGATGATGCCCATAATAAAGAGTCATCACGTGCTGGAGAAGCTGACGTTATTGTGGCTAAACATCGTAACGGTCCCACCAAAACCATTGCTGTTGGATTCCAGGGACATTATTCTCGCTTTGCGAATATGGTCAACGATACGCCACCTAGTATTGAATCTTAGGCTACTGGTGCGTCGTTATGAGGTTTATCTTTTCGTGTTAAAACCATGACGCAGAGTGATACGAGCAGTGCTGTGAAGATGATGCAAAACCAGGCTGTGCTGTACCACCCGCTGGTGTTGTAGATTAGTCCGCTACCCCAACCAATAACTGCTGAACCTGCATAGTAGGCGAGATTATAGAGTGCTGTTGCTTGCGCTTTTCCTGTTGTGGCTCGTAGTCCTGTCCATCCTGAGGCGATGGAATGCCCGCAGAAGAATCCGAAGGTCAAGAGCAGGACTCCGATAATAATGGCGGTGACGTTTGTGGTCATCGTGAGAGCTATGCCAAGGATAAGGAGGGTAGTTGAGCCTATCATAACGTTGAGGTTTCCCCATCGTGTGCTGAATCGGGCAGATATTGATGAGGATATTGTGCCTAATAGGTAGGAGAGGAAGAGCGCTGAGAGAGCTATTTCGGAGAAGAGATAGGGTGGTGCTTTGAGGAGGAACCCTACGTAGTTATAGATGGTTACGAAGGTTCCCATCATCGTGAATGCGTAGAGGTATAGTGCAAGCATTGCTGGGTTTTTGAGGTGTTTTTTGGCTTGTTTGAGGGTGTTACTGAAAGATCCTTTGCGTGGGATGGGTGTGAATCGTCGGGCTTTGGGCAGGCTGACGATAAAAATGAGTGCGGTGATGGCTCCTAGTAGTGAAACTGCTGTGATGGCGATGCGCCAGTCTCCAGTCCATTGGGTAAGAGGGCCTGCGAAGAGTCGTCCGGCGAGTCCTCCAAGGGTGTTTCCTGCGACGTATAGTCCGCTTGCTGTTGCTGCATGGAGTGGGTTTGTTTCTTCGGTGATGAAGGCGATGGCTACTCCTGCTATTCCTGCTAATGCTGCTCCTTCTAGGAATCTGAGAGTGAGGAGTATGGTGAAGTCGTGAACCCATGGGCTGATTAGTCCGAGTGCTGTGGCGATACTGATTGCGATGAACATGGCTTTGCTTTTGCCATGGATGTCGGCGATGTAGGCCCATACTATGGCAAAGAGTGCTAGTCCAAGTGTTGCCGCTGAGATGGTTAGTGCTGCACTAGATGGTGTGATGTCTAGGTCAGTTGCAATGGAGGGGAGGATTGCTTGTGGTGCGTAGAGTTGGGCGAAGGTGGCAATGCCTGCACAGAACATGGCAATGAGCATGTAGCTATATTCGCGAGAGCCTTTTGAATATCCGTTCCAGGGGTCAGGGTTGTGTGTGTTGTTCATGTGATTTGGTGTGTTTTTTCTTCGGGTGATGATGCTTTGTAATGGTAATGGTAGTTGTCGTTTGGGGGTGCCGGGTACTGTTGTGGGTGTTTATGGGGCTCTCTGGCAGGTTTTTTTGAG